>PMOM01000277.1 GCA_003161535.1 Caulobacteraceae bacterium
TGCACAATGCCAAAGCGCTTGGAATAGCCGTGTGACCACTCGAGATTGTCGAGCAGCGACCAGACCATATAGCCTTCCACCCTGACGCCGCGCTTGATAGCTTCAGCCACGGCCGCAAGGTGCCGTCGCAGGTAGTCGGTGCGAAGCGGATCGCGCATCCGCCTGTTATTGGCGACCGGCGGATCGCGAAAGGCCGCGCCGTTTTCGGTGATGTGGATCGGCAAGTCGCCATAACGCGTCTTCACCCATAACAGGATGTCGGTGAGACCCTGGGGAAACACTTCCCAATCGGTCTCGGTGTAGCGGGCGCCATTCTGCCGTACGCGATCGGCCTTAAGCGGCCAGTTGGTTTCCTCGTGCTGGGTGACGCTGCGGGTGTAGTAGTTGACGCCAAGCCAATCGATGGGCTGCGCGATGAGCTTGAAGTCCTCCGCCGGCCAGCTAGGCCATGCTTCGCCGAAGATCTCCGCCATTTCATCGGGATAATGGCCAAGGAACACCGGATCGAGATATTGCCGATTCATATAGGCGTCGGCGCGCGAGACGGCGGCCAGATCGGCGGCGCTCTGCGAGGCTGGATACTTCGGCTCCAGATTCACCACCAGACCGATCTTATGTCGGCCTTCGCTGCGGTAGGCCTTTACCGCTGCGCCGTGCGCCCGCAGCAGGTTATGGGAAGCGATCGGCGCCTCGAAGCGATTCCTGTGCCCCGGCGCGAGGGCGCCATGCAGATACCCGCCATCGGTGATCACCCACGGCTCGTTGAGCGTCGCCCAGGTTTTCACCCGGCCGTCCAGCCTGCGGTACATCAGCGTGGCATAGTCCGAGAACCAGTCAGCCACATCGCGGTTCAGCCATCCGCCACGATCATCCAGGGCCGCCGGCATGTCCCAGTGATACAGAGTGAGGAAGGGCTCGATGCCATTCTCCAGCAGGGCGTCGACCAGGCGGTCATAGTAGTCGAGACCGGCTGGATTGGGCGCGCCGCGACCTTGCGGCAGGACCCGGCTCCATGACACGCTGAAGCGGTAGGCTTGCAGCCCAAGCTCGCGCATCAGCGCGACATCCTGTCGGTACAGCCGATATTGGTCGCAGGCCACATCGCCGGTATCGCCGTCGCGAATCAGTCCTGGAGTATGGGCGAAGCGGTCCCAGATGCTCATTCCGGCGCCGTCGGCCATCGCCGAGCCCTCGACCTGGTAGGCCGCTGTCGCGGCGCCCCAGACAAAGCCCTCCGGAAAGACGCGATTCTGGGTCATGGCGGTCCTTAAGACTCCGGCGGCGGGGCCGTGATCGGTGTTGTGAACGCGCGCGTCAAGGCCCGCTTTACATGGACATGGAAACGGTTACATTGCCATGAAGAATAATGTGACGGGTCATTGGGAGGCGAGGTTGCGACAGGCGCCATTGCGGCGGCCGAGCCGGCTTCGTGCGGGGAGGTCAAAGAATGTCGACGTCGTCGCAGCCCTCCGCGCGGGCCACACTCCTCCCTGTCGCCCAAGTCAAAGCTGGATGGACCGGGGCGTGAAGCGCTACGCGGCGCGGCCATCGCGCCCTCGTCCCACGACCATCCGCGACGTGGCCCGCGAGGCCGGCGTATCGGTCGCCTCGGCGTCGCGATCATTGAACGGTCTGGCCAATGTCAGCAAAGGCACCCGCGAGCGGGTGCTGGGCGCCGCCGCGAGCCTGCGCTACGTTCCCGACACCGCCGCGCGAACTCTAAGTACACGGCGAAGCGACACCATCGGGGTGATGCTGCCCGACCTGCACGGTGAATTCTTCTCCGAGGTCATCCGCGGCGCCGACATGGCCGCCCGGGCGCGCGGCCTGCATCTGCTGGTTTCCACTTCCCACGGCGACGCCACCGAGGCCGCCGCGGCCATGCGTTCGATGCGCGGCCGGGTCGATGGCCTGTTGCTGATGTCCCCGCACGTGGACGCCGACCTGCTGGCCGACAATCTGGCCGATGATCTGCCCACGGTCCTCATCAACACGCGGGTCGATGGCAGGCCCCACGCTTCGTTCTGTGTCGACAATCACGCTGGCGCGATGGCGGTCGTGAAGCACTTGGCTGAGGCGGGGCGCAGCGTCGCCCACATTGCCGGGCCAGCGGACAATTTCGAGTCGCAGGAGCGTCGCCGCGGCTACCGAGACGCCCTGGGGGCGGCGGCGGGCGTCATATTGCACGGGGACTTCACCGAAGAGTCCGGCTACCGGGCCGGAATACTCCTGGCCGAAATGACCGAGCGGCCGGACGCCGTTTTCGTGGCCAATGACACCATGGCTATCGGCTGCCTTCTGGCGCTGGCTGAAAAAGGTGTCCGGGTGCCGCTCGATATGACCGTGGCCGGCTTCGATGACATACCGGTCGCCCGGTTGATCCGCCCTTCGCTGACTACGGTGCGGACCAGCATCGCCGATCTCAGCCGTCGCGCGCTTGAGCGCCTGGCCGCCGCGATCTGGGGCGAGGATGAGACAAAAAATGGGTTGGAGATCGTGCAGCCGCACTTGGTGCTGCGCGAGTCTTCGGCATGGCAGGTGACGACGCCGGCAAAGACCGCCGTCGGACAAGCGGAGAGATGACAATGAAGACGATGACGACGCGGACGACTCGCGGGTGGCTTTGCGCATCCTGCGGCGCTGTCGCCCTCACGCTGGCGATGGCCGGCGCCGTTCAGGCGCAGGTCACCACCGGCGCCCTCAACGGTCGAGTCACCGAGGACGGAGCCGGGAGGGCCGGCTCGACCGTCGTGGCGACGCAGGTTGGCACCGGCTTCACCACCCGCTCCACCAGCGGACCTGACGGCGCCTATGTGCTCCCAGGCCTTCGGCCCGGACGCTACCAGATCGTGGCCACCGCGCCCGACGGCCGCTCGTCCGGCCAGACCCTGGACCTCCAAGTTGGCCAAACCGCGACCCTCGATTTGGGTGTGGCCAGCGCCGTCTCCGAATTGGTGGTGACTGCGGCCCCGCGTCATACTGTTGAAACCAAGACGTCGGAAGTGGGCACCAACATCAGCCAGCAGCAGCTTCAGGATATCCCCCAAGACAGTCGCAACTTTCTGAATTTTGCCGATCTGGCGCCTGGAGTACGCCTATCGGACAATCCCCTGCGCCAGACCTTCGCCGGCGGCTCGAACGGCTCGCCGAACGGCAGCAACCTGGGCGCGAGTCAGGTCAATGTGTTCATCGACGGCGTCAGCCTGAAGAGCAATGTTCAGCAAGGCGGCATCGTCGGCCAGGATGCCAGCCGCGGCAATCCGTTCGGCCAGGACACCATCCAGGAGTTCCGCGTCGAAACGCAGAACTTCAAGGCGGAGTATGAGCAAGCAGGCACGGCACTGATCACCGCGATCACCAAATCCGGCTCCAATGACTTCCATGGCGACGTCTACGGAACCTATCAGAACCAGGCTCTCAGCGCGACCGACTTCGCCGACAGGACCGCGCATATCCCAAAAGAGAAAGTCCACCAGGCGGACTATGGAGCGACCGTGTCGGGCCCGATCATCAAGGACAAATTGTTCTTCATTCTCAGCTATGAGGCCAACGACCAGCAGAAATTCGGCACCGTGATTCCAGGCGGCGGCGCGGCCCTGATCGCCGCCCTGCCGTTCAACCCGGCGACATACGAAGGCAGTTTCGCCAGCCCCTTTCATGAAGATCAATTCTTCGGCAAGCTGACTTGGCAGGTTTCCGATAGTAACATTCTGGACCTTTCCGTTCACTATGAGACCGACCATGAAATCGTCGGGTTCGGCGGTCAGAGCGCACCCCAATCCACCAGCTTCCAACAGGCGCAGAACAACAGGAACCACGAACTGACGATTGCGGCCAAGGACACTTGGCGTGGCGACCACTGGCTTAACGAGGCTACGGTCGACTTACTCTCCTCGACGGACAATCCATCGATCGCGAACCCCAGTTTGCCGGGATTGGTCTATGGCGCCTACCAGGGCCCTGTCCTGACAATCGGCGGCTATTCGACGGCCAACCTGACCACCGAGCGCGACATTACGCTGCGGGATAATTTTACTTTGTACGGTGTAAATTGGTTCGGCAGCCATGTGTTTAAGGCTGGTGTCAAATTGGCTTTCGATAAATTCACTGTTGCGGGTGGACAAAACAGTAATCCGCAGTTCCTATTCAACGATCTGCCCGGCCCCCCCCTGTTCCAGACCTTCGCAGAACCATTCCAGGCTCAATACGGTGTCGGCAATCCGAGCATGGCCGCGAATGATACGCAATTTGGCATCTTCGCCCAGGACGACTGGACCGTTAACCGGCACCTGACCATCAACATTGGTATGCGCTGGGACGTCGACTCAAATGCCAACGACAATAGCTTTGTCACACCTGCGACAGGCGTTACGGCTCTGAACTTTCTCGAAGGCGTGCTTGCCCCCCAACCTGGCAATTTCTTCAATGCGGCCAACTACATCAGCACGGGCTCGAACCGGAAACCTTACATGAAGGAATTCCAGCCGAGGTTGGGCATCTCGTATGATGTCTTCGGCGATCAAAAGACCGTACTGTTCGCGGGGGCCGGTCGCTACTATGACCGCAACCTCTTCCGCAACGCCGCGGAAGAGAATCTCTATACGCAGTACTCGTCTCGGACATTTTTCTTTTCGCCAAACGGCGGCTTGGTTAACGGCAACCAGACCATTGCCTGGAATCCCTCTTATCTTTCGGCCGCTGGCCTAAATGGATTGATTGCTTCCCAGATCGCGCCGAATGGTCAACTGCGGGTTATGGATAACAATACCCCGCCGCCCTATACAGACCAGTTCGATATCGGGATCCGCCAGAAGCTTGGCCAGTGGAATACTTCGCTCACGTTCGCCAGAGAACGCAGTTACAATGGAATTGGCTATTATCACGCGAACGTAAATGTAGCCCGCGATCCAAACGGCTTCCTTGTCGGGATTGGCGTTCCTGGGTACGGCGACATTGAAGCGTCTAATTCGTCCGGAAGGACGCGCTTCGATGCTATCTATTTGACCATCGATAAGCCTTACACCGAAGCCTCCCACTGGGGGCTCGATATCGCCTACACCTATGCGCACTCGAAGCAGAACGGCAACACGGGCCTGTTCAACTACGACTTCCCGAACATCGCCGCCTCTCCGTTCTACGCCAACGACGCCGACCTCCATGATCAGCTCGTGGTGACTGGCACGGCAGGTCTCCCCTGGGGCTTTCGCACCTCGGGCAAGTTCCTGCTGACGACCGGCGATCCCTATCAGGTCACCGACGCCACATGCAGCTTCGGTGAGGTCAGTCCCACCTGTCTGCTGCATATTGGCGACTTCAGGCACAATCCTGGCTTTGCCCAACTCGACATGTCGTTGATGAAGGACTTCAGGACGTTCAACGGTCAAAAGCTGGAACTCCGCCTCGACCTCTTCAACGTCTTCAACAAGACCAACATGGGCTGCGCCGACTCGTTCGAGGGCTCACCTGGCAGCCCCAACACCGATTATGGGCATACTTCATGCCAGATCGGCCCGCCCCGGACGCTCCAGATTGGCGCCCGCTACGCCTTTTAGGCCTGTCGCAAGACTGCTCAGGGCCGCCCCAAACGCCGGGGCGGCCCTTTCCTTACGGGCTTGCCGAGGATAGTTGCGGCTGGTGCATAGGCGTAAATTTCTTGGTTCGTCGGCGGCCGCCCTCGCCATGGAGCCCTTTGGCGCGCGTGGGGCCGATATTTCGCCCGCGCCGCTGACCGATCCCTTTTTCGATGATCTTGAGGCGCGGACGTTCCGTTTCTTCTGGGAGACAACCAACCCGGCCAACGGCCTGGCGCCGGACCGCCATCCGAGCGCGCCCTTCGCCAGCATCGCCTGTGTCGGATTTGCTCTCACCGCCTATCCCATTGGCGTCGAGCGGGGCTGGGTGAGCCGGGCGGCGGCGAGGCGAAGGGTCCTGGCGACCTTGCGGTTCTTCGAGCGCGCGCCCCAGGGTCCTGCAAGGCACGGCGTCGCGGGACACAAAGGCTTCTTCTATCACTTCCTTGACATGGCCCGCGGCAGCCGGTTCGAGGGCATCGAACTTTCCACGATCGACACGGCGCTGCTCCTGGCCGGCATGCTGTTCTGCCAGTCGTACTTTGATGGCGACGAACCGGACGAGGCGGAGATCCGCCGACTGGTCGAAGCGATCTACGGACGGGTGGACTGGCGATGGGCGACGCCGCGCGCGGTCGCTCCGGCCATCACCCTGGGCTGGACGCCCGAACAGGGTTTTCATCCGCAGGGCTGGCACACCTACAATGAGGCGGCGATCATCTACATCCTGGCTCTCGGCTCGCCGACCTTCCCAGTGGAGCCGGAAGCCTGGCTCGCCTGGCAGCAGGGGTTCGACAACACCTGGGGTCTGAGTCACGGTCCGTTGCCCCATGTTGGATATCCGGCCTTGTTCGTTCACCAGTATCCGCAAGTCTGGGTGGATTTGCGCGGCATTCGCGATGCCTACATGCGCGGACGCGATCTCGACTATTTCGAGAACAGCCGCCGCGCGACCTTGGCTCAGCGCGCCTATGCGATCGCCAATCCAGGCGGCTGGAAAGGATACGGACAAGATCTCTGGGGTCTGACCGCTTGCGACGGGCCTGGGAACATCCGCCATGAGTACCTTGGTCGGATGCGACGCTTTCATGGCTATTCCGCCCGAGGTCCTGGACCGCGAGACGACGGCACGATCGCCCCCACCGCGGCGCTAGGTTCGATCGCCTTCGCGCCGGAAATCTGCGCGCCGGCGGCTCGATCCATGGCGCGCGATCATGGCGAATACATCCTCGGCCGCTACGGCTTCATCGACGCCTTCAACCCCAGCTTCGATTTCGACGACGCGCCGCCGAAAACCGGGCGCCGCATCCCAGGCGTGGGCTGGATCGGTCCGGACTATCTTGGGATCGACCAGGGACCGATCATCGCCATGCTGGAAAATTGGCGCAGCGGGCTGATCTGGAAGGCCATGCGCGGCAACCCGCACATTGTCCGTGGCCTGCGCCGGGCTGGCTTTACCGGCGGCTGGCTGGAGGGCGCATGACCGCGCGCCCTTCGCGCCGCGCCGCGCTGGGCCAGCTGGCGGCCGGGCCCCTGGCCGCCTGTTCCAGAGGTGGGGGAGATGGGACGGTCCTGAAGTTCTGGGCCATGGGCCGTGAAGGCGAGGTGGTCCAAGCCCTGATGCCCGCCTTCGAGCGGGCCAACCCCGGGGTGACGGTCCAGGTCCAACAATTGCCGTGGAGCGCGGCCCACGCCAAGCTCCTGACCGCCTTCGCCGGCGGTTCTCTGCCCGACGTCTGCCAGATCGGCAACACCTGGCTGCCTGAGTTCGTGGCTCTGCGCGCCGTCGAGCGTCTGGACTCTCGGGTGCTGGCCTCAAGCGTTGTCACGCCGAGCGATGCGTTCGGCGGTATCTGGCGCACAAATGTCGTGGACGGCGGGCTCTACGGGGTCCCATGGTACGTCGATACCCGCTTGCTCTTCTACCGACGCGACCTTCTCGCCCGGGCCGGCTTTGGCGCTCCGCCGACAACATGGGCCCAGTGGTTGTCGGCCATGCAGGCGGTCAAGCGTATGGTCGGCAGAGGGGCCTACGCCGCCCTGTTGCCACTCGATGAGTACGAACCCCTGCTGACCCTCGCACTGCAGCAGGACGCGCCGCTGTTGCGTGACGGCGGCGGCCGGGGCAATTTTCGAAGTCCGGGCTTCAAGACCGCTCTGGCCTTCTACGCGGAGATATTCGCTCGCGGGCTCGCGCCCCCGGCGGCGGACGCCGATATCGGCAATCTCTACGACGAGTTCGCCCGCGGATATTTCTCCTTTTATGTCACCGGACCCTGGAACCTGGGTGAATTCAAACGCCGCCTGCCAGCGCCCGATCAAGGCGCCTGGATGACGGCGCCGATGCCCGGTCCGAACGGGCCTGGAGCGGGCCTGGCCGGCGGCGCCAGCTTGGTCGTCTTTCGGCGCTCGCCCCGCAAGGACGCCGCCTGGCGTTTGATCGAATATCTGTCGACGACCGAGGTGCAAAGCCGCTTTTGGGCTCTCACGGGCGACCTTCCCGCCCGCAAGGACGCCTGGAGCGCGCCGGCCCTGGTCAAGGATATCCACGCCGCGGCATTTCGCGAGCAGCTCGAACGGGTCAAACCGACGCCCCAGGCGCCCGAGTGGGAACGCATCGCCACGGAAATGCAGCTGGTGGCCGCGCAGATGGTTGCTGGACGCCTGACGGTGGATGAAGCCGCCTCCGAGATCGATCGACGCGCGGACCGCCTTCTGGAGAAGCGGCGCTGGATGCTTGCGCGTGGACGGGGAACACCGGCGTGAAGCGCGATCGGGCGGGGTGGATTTTCGTTGCTCCGGCCATGGCGATCATCGGCCTGTTCTTTTTTCTGCCGGTGGCCGCGGCCTTCGTGCTGAGTCTGACCGATTTCGACATCTACGCCCTGGCCGATCTGGGCAATCTTCGCTTCGTCGGTCTGCGCAACTACGGCGAACTGCTGGCCAATCCGCTCTTCTGGCAGGCGGTTGCAAACACCCTCTACTTCGTCGTCGTGGGCGTGCCACTTTCCATAGCCGCCTCGCTGGGCGCCGCGCTTCTGCTGGAGTCGCGTCTGGCTCGGTTCAAGGGTTTCTTCCGCACGGCCCTTTTCGCGCCGGTGGTCACCACCCTGGTGGCGGTGGCGGTGATCTGGCGCTACCTGCTGCACGCGCGATACGGCCTGATCAATTATGGCCTGAGTGAAATCGGCGTTCGGCCGGTCGACTGGCTGGGTGATCCCCACTGGGCCATGCCGGCGATCATCCTCTTCGCGGTGTGGAAGAATTTTGGCTACAACATGATCATCTTCGTGGCCGGGCTGCAGACGATCCCAGAGGACCTCTACGAAGCCGCTCGGATCGATGGCGCTTCGTCCTTGCGGCGATTTTGGCATGTCACGCTGCCCGGCCTTGCGCCGGTGGTCCTGCTGGTGAGCCTGCTGACCATCGCCGGCTATCTGCAGCTTTTCGCCGAACCGTACGTCATGACCCAGGGCGGCCCGGCGCAATCGACGGTCAGCGTTCTCTATTTCATGTACGAGCAGGGCTTCAAATGGTGGAGTCTGGGCACGGCCTCGGCCGTCGCCTTCCTACTCTTTGCGATGATGCTGATCGTGACCGTCGTCCAGCTCGCCATCGCCCGGCGTCGGGGCGTGCTGTGAAGCGCCTGCCCGCTAGCGTGGCCGTCAACATCCTGCTGGTGCTGGCCTCCGCCGTCGCCCTCTTTCCACTGCTTTGGATGTTGTCGGTGTCGTTCATGAGACCCGGCGAGGCCGACAGCTTTCCCCCGCCGTTCCTTCCCAGGGCGCCTAGTCTCGCCGCCTACAAGGAGCTCTTCGCCCATCAAGGCGTGGGACGCGATTTCGCCAATAGCGTGTTTCTCGCCTCGGCGGCGACGGCTCTGTCGCTGCTGTTCAACGTCGCGGCCGGTTACGCCTTCGCCAAGCTGCGCTTCGCCGGACGCGACCGGGTGTTCCAGATACTGCTGGGCGCCCTGGTGATCCCGGGACAGGTGGCGATGATCCCCCTCTTTCTAATGCTCAAGACGGTGGGTCTGGTGAACAATTTTGGCGGGGTGTTGATTCCGGCGGCCGCCGGGGTGTTCGGCATCTTCCTGGTGCGCCAGTACGCCCTTTCGATTCCCGATGAACTCCTGGAGGCGGCGCGGGTCGATGGCGCGAGCGAGTTTCGCATCTTCCGCTCGATCGTGCTGCCGGCTTTGCGGCCGATCCTGGTGACCTTGGCGACCTTCACCTTCCTGGCCACCTGGAACGACTTCATGTGGCCCTTGATCGTGCTGAGCGACGATCGCCTCTACACCCTGCCCGTCGCCCTTGCCTCCTTGTCGCGCGAGCACGTCCAGGATGCCGAACTGATGATGGCCGGCGCGGTGGTCACCGTGCTTCCGGTGCTGTTGCTGTTCGTCGCCCTGCAGCGCTACTACATCCGCGGACTGCTGGCCGGGAGCCTCAAGGGTTGAGCCGCCGGGCTTTTCGCAAAGGTGTCGATGATGCGTTTTCTCTCTTTCGAAACCGATGGCGGGCACAGCTTCGGAGCCGCGGTCGATGGCGGCGTGGTCGATCTGGGGCGGCGCCCGGACGTGGCCGCCAAGAGCCTGCGCGAGGCCATTGCCATGGGCGCGCTTGCCAAGCTGGCTGAATTGGCCGCTTCAAGCCGTCCCGACATGGTGCAAGGCGATGTCAGGTTTCTGCCGGTCATTCCCGATCCGGCGAAAATTCTTTGCATTGGCCTGAACTATGAAACCCACCGGCTGGAAACCGGCCGACAGGTGGTCGGTCATCCCACGGTGTTCACGCGCTTCGCCGACACCCAGATTGGCCATCGCGGGCAAATCGTGGCGCCCAAGGTTTCCCGGTCGCTCGACTATGAAGGCGAACTAGCGGTGATCATCGGCCATGGCGGTCGTTACATCGCCGAAGCCGACGCCTTCAACCACGTGGCTGGTTATGCCTGCTACAACGACGCAACCCTGCGCGATTGGCAGAGTCACACTCACCAATTCACGCCGGGCAAGAACTTTCCGACAACCGGGCCATTCGGACCCTATCTGGTGACTCCCGACGAGGTGGGCGTGATCGGGCCGCAGCGAATCCGCACGCGCCTGAACGGCGAGACCGTGCAGTCAGCGACGCTGGGCGAGATGATTTTCTCGATCCCCGTGCTGATCAACTATGTCTCCTCGTTCACACCCCTGCGGCCGGGCGATGTGATCTGCACCGGCACGCCAGGCGGCGTCGGCGCCAAGCGCGAGCCGCCGCTGTTCATGAAGCCGGGCGACACCGTCGAGGTCGAGATCGACGGCGTTGGCCTGTTGGCCTCGTCCATCGTCAGCGAGGATTGAGCGCGCCGCTGGTCGATCGAACCCCGCCCACCGCGTCCACAGGGGACTTCAGCCGCGCAGTTTCCTGACCAGGACTTCCAGGTCTCGCGCCAGCTGCGGGTCGTTGGCGCGCAGTTCATCTATCCGGCGCACGGCGTGGATCACCGTGGTGTGGTCGCGTCCGCCGAAGCGGCGGCCGATGTCGGGCAGGGAACGGGTGGTGAGTTGCTTGGCCAGCCACATGGCCGCCTGCCGGGGCCGCGCGACGGCTCGCGTGCGGCGCTCGGAAATGAGATCGGCCTGCTTGAGCCCGAAGTGTTCCGAAGCGGCCTTCTGGATTTCATCCACCGTGACGCGTCTCTCACCCCCGCGAAGGTGAGGGCGCAGCAGGCTTTGCGCTTCATCCAGGGTCAAGGCGCCAACTCCAGGGCCGGCGCGAGCGATCAGGGTGTTCAGAGCGCCCTCCAGCTCGCGAACACTGTCGATGAACCGGTCGGCGAGGAAGGCGAGGATCTCCGGACGCAGGGTAGCGGTGACCCCTTGATGGCGGCACAGGGTCTTCAGCTTTCGCTCCAGAATGCCCAGACGCAGCGCCCGATCGGCCGGCTCGATGCCGCAGACCAGGCCCGCGGAAAGATGCGAACGCAGGCGTGCGTCGATCTCCGTCAGGGCCGAAGGTGGCCGATCGGCCGAGAACACCACGCGCCGACCGTCCTCCATCAGGGCCGCCAGGGTATGGAACAGCTCATCCTGGCTAGATTGCTTGCCGCCGATGAACTGAACGTCGTCGATGAGCAATAGGTGCGCCGACCGCAACTCCTCTTTGAACGCCGCCGTTTGCCTGTCCATGACCGCGCGCACGAAGCTCGACAAAAAGCGCTCGGCGGTCAGATAGAGGACCTTGCGTCCAGGCGCGGCGGACATGGCCTCCCAAGCCATGGCGTTTAGGAGATGCGTTTTTCCAAAGCCATAGGGTCCGTGAAAGACCACGGGGTTGAAATGACCATCCGTCCACGAGGCCACGCGGCGGGCTACCGCGTGAGCGAACTCGTTGGCGGGTCCGATGACGAAGGCATCAAAGCTGAAGCGCTCCTGAAGCGCGCTGATCTTGCCCGGCTTGGCGGTCGCCGCGGCGACGGGCGCCAGGGCGGCGGGCGGCATGGGCGCCGTCAGCGCGGGTGTAACCGCGTCCGAGAGCGCGCACGGGGCGTGGCCCCGGTCCGCCTCGAATTCCAGGCGCGATTTCAGGCTGAGCACACGACCATCGGGGTCATGGGCGGCCCAAAGTTCGCCGATGCGCCGCCACGCGTTGCGGCGGATCCAATCGCGAGCCAGTCCCGTGGGCGTGACAAGGCACAGGCCGCCGTCGGACGCCGAACGCAAGGCCGCCTGCGCCAGCCACGAGCCGAACGCGTCGTCGCCAAGTTCGCTCTTCAACGCGTGGCTCGCCTTGGTCCAAATCCCCCCCGTCGAAGCGTCCGACGTCGCCATGGCGCTCATCTTGTTCATCAATTGCCCCATCCCCCGATGCCTTGCCGGTTAGAAAAATTCGGCCCGAGAATCCCACGCCCCGCGACCCGATATGCGACAGCCACACAGCCCCGTCCGGCGGATAAGCAATCCCCGCCGCCGCGTTTTCGTCCGTACATGATCGAAAGCGTTGAGAGCCTCAGACTAGCCGCGCGGCCCCTCCCGTCAACGCCGAAATTCGCATCCGAGGGGCGAAAAATCGGTTGACATACGGAAGGTCCCGAAAGGCCAAGGAAATCCCGCCGATCACTTTTTTTTGGCGTGCGGGATGGGGCTAATTTGTCGCACCGACCTGGTGACGCCCATTCCAGGGAAGCGCTATATTCGGGCTATTCCAATATAAATATCAAGCTATTAGCCCGACGCTTTCGCGCTCTAGGCGGCGGCCAATTTCTTCAGTTGACGGTGCAACCGCGAAACCTTTCGCGAGCCGGTATTGCGGTGCAACACCCCCTTGCCCACCGCGCGCATAAGCTCCGACTGGGCCGAAACAAACGCCGCCTTTGCTGCGCTTGCGTCACCTCCGGCGAGGGCCTCTTCGAACTGGCGAAGAAAGGTTCGAACGCGTGAGCGACGCGCCTTGTTGACCTCGGTTCGATGCTCGATTTTTCGAATGGCCTTTTTGGCGCCGGGGTTGTTGGCCATCGGTTGTCGGAACCTTCCTTGGGGATCGCTCCGCGCCGCGGCCGATCCAAAAACGGGAGGCGCGGATATAGGGTAAGGCGTCCGCCCGGTCAATCAGAGCACACCGACCTGGGCGTCGGGTTTCACTTGGAATCAGCGTCGGAGTGGGGGCTCTCGCGCTCCGATACTTCTCTCACGGGCCACCGACCCGGATCCCCTGGGCGCGCAGCAGCGCCGGCAGGCCCTCTGGCCCGATAAGGTGGCCGATGCCGACGATCATCACCACGCGGCCACGACCCGTCATGCGACGCCTTACCAACTTGGCCCAGCGCCGGTTGCGTTCGGTGATCAGGCGCTTGTACAGGGTCGGAGACGCCGAGCGCAGAGGGTCAAGAGCCTGGGCTTGGATCGCGGCAAGATCGCCGGCCATCCACGCGCCCAACAGGCGTTGATAGGCGTCTGGCTCTTCCTCGATCTCGCGCAGGGTCGCCTTCAGGGAGTCCACCTGCTCGGTCATGTCCACGCCGGCCAAAAAACCGATCTGCTGGCCAGCGGTTTCGAAGGCCCGCCGCCGCGCCCGGGCCGGCGCGAGGTCCTGGACTTCTTGTTCGACTCCTTGCGAGGCTCTGGCGCCAGCCTTGGCGTCGACGGCCAGCGACAGGGTGACCTCGGCAAGCCAGGGCGCCATGGCTTCCAGCGCCAATATCGGGACGCCCAGCCCCGCCGAGTCTCGCGCCAGCCGCGCGTCGTCGAAAGCCGTCAGATGCACCGACAGAGTGTCTCCCTGGGCAAGCCACCCGCGCGTACGCGTCAGACGCATGGCCTCAAGGTCGGTGGCCGCCCCGATGGGGATTTCGAACCAAAGCTCATCGGCCTTGGCCAGTCCATCGGTCAGGGCCTTTGGCCGCCAGTCGAGGCCCCGGGGAAGCAGGTGCACCGAGCCAAATAGGATGAGCGTCGAGTGCGCGCCCTTGATCGTCCATACCGGCGGCTGGGCCCGCGCGGACAATGCGAAAATCGCCGCCGCCACGGCAAGCGCCGTCGACGCTCTCAAATCCCTCACTTTTGGCAACGTGGGCAATAAAAGGTGGAGCGGCCTGCCTGAACGACGCGACGAATGACCGCCGTGCAAGGGTTCGCCAGGCACGGCTGGCCCTCGCGTC
This sequence comes from Caulobacteraceae bacterium, assembly GCA_003161535.1. GTDB lineage: Bacteria > Pseudomonadota > Alphaproteobacteria > Caulobacterales > Caulobacteraceae > Acaudatibacter. The sequence goes on from PMOM01000277.1 coordinate 14,208, forward strand.
CATAGACTTGGAAGGCGTGTTGGAAATAGCCCGCCGCGCCCTGGGCATTGGCGTAGTCCCTCAAGGTCGAGCCTCCCGCCGCGATGGCGTCCCGCAAGACCGCGCGCACGGCGGCGACGATGGCGACCAGCCGGGGCTTGGCAAGCGTTCCAGCCGCTCGCAGGGGCGAAACGCCGGCGCGGTGCAGAGCCTCGCTGACGTAGATATTGCCCAGTCCGGCGACGATGGTTTGGTCGAGCAACAAGGTCTTGGCGCCCTGACCGCGAGACTTGAAAGCCCTCGCCAGATAGGCGGCGCTGAATTCCGCCTCGAGTGGTTCCGGTCCCATGCTGGCGAACCTGGGATGTTCCGCTAGGCCTTCGCTGCGCACCAAATCCATGAAGCCGAAGCGTCGCGCATCGAAGTAAGTCACCTGTACGCCGGTCTCCGTCTCGAAAAGGACGTGCGCGTGCTTAGGATTCGGCGCCGACGCCCGCGCCAAAACGCCGGCCGTCCGGGCGCGGCGCGAGTCTTCGATTTCCAGGCGGCCGGTCATGCCCAGATGGATGATCAGGGTCTCGCCGCTGTGCAGGGGCGCGAGGATGTATTTGCCGCGCCGGCGCAGGGTCTCGATGCGGGCTCCCGTCAGCCTTTGAACAAAGCCGTCCGGAAGGGGAAAGCGCAGGTCGGGGCGGCGCGCCTCGACGCGCCGAAGGCGAGCGCCGGTCAGCACGGGCTCAAGTCCGCGCCGCACGGTCTCCACCTCGGGAAGTTCGGGCATAGCGCCTAGCTAGCGCAACCGGGTGCGCCGCGCCACGTCTGGCCCCGTCCCGCCGAGCCTTCCCGCTTCAGGGCTTCGGGCCTATGAGGCGCATATGGACCAGATCGCCGCCAGCTTCGGGTACCGCGATGTCGATCCGGCGCAGAAGTCGGCGCTGGTGCGCGGCGTCTTCGACCAGGTCGCCCGGCGCTACGACCTGATGAACGACTTGATGAGCGGCGGCCTGCACCGGCTTTGGAAGGACGCCGCCGCCGCCCGCCTGAACGCTCAACCAGGAGAGCTGATCGTCGATTGCGCCGGCGGGACCGGCGACATGGCGCGCCGCCTTTCTGCCATGGCGGACGCCGCGCGGCGGAGGCGCGGCGGTAACGCGGCCCGCGTCGTGGTGGTCGACGCCAACTTCGAAATGATCAGCGCGGGTCGGTCGCGGGACGGTCACCGTCGCGATCGGCGGACCGACCCGGGGCTCGTCTGGCTGGCCGGCGACGCCCAGGCCCTGCCTCTACAGGACGCATCGGCGGACGCCTATTGCATCGCCTTCGGTCTGCGCAATGTCACCGATATCGGCGTTGCGCTGAGCCAAGCGCGGCGCATTCTCAAGCCCGGGGGTCGTTTTGTATGTCTTGAGTTTTCCAAGCCGGTCACCGGCGTCGTCGAGCGGCTGTACGACGCTTATTCCTTCAAGCTCATCCCCGCGATGGGCGCGGTCGTGGCGCGCAATCGGCAAGCCTACCAATATCTCGTCGAAAGCATTCGCCGCTTTCCCAATCAAGCCCGGCTCGCCGCGCTGATGGAAGAGGCCGGCTTTGTTGGGGTTTCAGTGACCAACTTCAGTGGCGGTGTCTGCGCACTGCATCAGGGCTGGGCGATCTGACGGCCATGGGCGCCATGACCTCGGTGGCGCGGCTGACGGGGATCGCGTGGGCCCTGGTGCGCGCCGACGCCGTTTTGCCGCGCGAGATCGATCCGCTCTTGCCGCTGGGACCGCGGGCGCTTGGCCGCCTGCTCAGGCCCCTGGCGCGGCGCGCGGCGCGGGGAGAGCGCCCTGGCCAGCGTCTGGCGGCTGTCCTGGAACGACAAGGGCCGGTGGCGATAAAGCTGGGACAATTCCTGGCCGCTCGCGGGGATATACTGGGCATCGTCTTCGCCGAGGACCTGTCCCGACTCAAGGATCGTTTGGCGCCGTTCCCGACGCCCATGGCGCGGCGCGCCGTCGAAGAATCTCTGGGGCGGCCAGTGGACAGCCTGTTCGCGAGCTTCGACGAGGCCGTGGCCGCGGCATCCCTCGCCCAGGTGCATCGGGCGACCCTGCTGGACGGCCGGCCCGCGGCGGTGAAAGTTCTGCGGCCAGGGATCGAGCGGCGCGTGGCGGCCGACAGCGCCATGTTGACGTGGGTCGGCGGTCTCGCCCACGCCCTTTCGCCGGCGGCGCGGCGGCTTGAGCCAAGGGCGTTCGCCGCCACGGTGACGCGAGCCCTCCAGCTGGAGCTTGATCTGCGTTTCGAAGCGGCCGGCGCCGACGAACTGCGCGCCGTCATGGCCGCCGATGATTTCATGAGCGCGCCGAGGGTGGTCTGGGATGGCGTGGGTCGGCGCGTCCTGACGCTTGAGTGGGCGCCGGGCCTGCCGCTCTCCGACACGGCCGCCCTGGAGCAGCCGGGCCTCGATCGGCCAAGGCTCGCCGCCAGGCTGGCGCGCGCCTTCCTGGCCCAGGCCCTGGACCATGGCGTCTTTCACGCCGATCTGCACGAGGGCAATCTGTTCGTGCAGGCATCCGGAGCGCTGATCGCCGTCGATTTCGGGATCATCGGGCGTCTTGGCCCCGGCGAGCGCCGATTCTTGGCGGAAATTTTGTGGGGATTCCTGCGGCGCGACTACGCGCGGGTGGCGGCGGTGCATTTCGAGGCCGGCTATGTGCCTGCCGGTCAGGATCGGGCCGCCTTTGCCCAGGCGCTTCGAGCGGTGGGCGAGCCGATATTCGGGCGCACGGCGGGAGCCTTTTCGATGAGCCGGCTGCTCACACAGCTGTTCCAGGTCACCGCCGTCTTCGACATGCATCTGCGGCCGGAGCTGGTGCTGTTGCAGAAAACCATGGTCACCGTGGAGGCGGTCGCCAGGCGCATCGATCCCGAGCACGACATTTGGGCCTCGGCCGAGCCGGTGGTGCGTCGATGGATCGCGCGCGAAATCTCGCCGGCCAGCCGGATGCGAGATCTGGTCACCGATCTGCGCGCCGCCGCCGCGGGTCTGGCCCGCCTGGCCGCCCGGGAAGCCGAACAACCCGGCGGCCCTGCGTCAATCGCCGCTTCGACCAACGAACCCCGGCGCATGGAATGGGCTTGGCTGGGCCTGGCTTACGGCGCCGCGATCGTGGCTTCGGCCTTCGTGGTGGCCGCCCTGCTGCACTGAGGGTTTACCGCTCGGCGCGGGACGCGGTTGTCCGCGCGCCCCGCGCCGTGGACCCTAGCTCTGATCCGAACCGCTGTTGGACGAGGTCCTGGACCGCTTGTCTTCGCGGTCCTTTTGCTGGGCCCAATAGGTCGCCCCGCCGCGCGGCTTGAACATCGTCCTTGGCGCGCCGTCGCGAGAAACCACCGCGAAGATATTGGCCGATGGATCATAGATCAGGCGGTCGCCGTTGCTCCGGTCCAAGGTCTGCACGTCGTGCGGTGGGCGTTCAATGAAGGCATGGGCCTTGGTCACATAGTCGGTTTCGCTCTTGGCGGCGAAGTCGCCGCCGTTCTTGGCGAACTGGTACTGGGCGTTCTCCTCGGCCGTATGCTTGCGGTTGGCGGCCCACATAGGCTTGCCGCCGATCTGGGGGACCGGCGCATCGCGCGGATCAACCGCGCCGGCCGCGCTTGACGGGCCTTGCGCCGCGGTAAAGGGGCTCTGGTCGCGCGAGGCCACCGCGGACGGCTTTCCGTCGCAGGCCGCCAGGCCAAGGGCCAAGGCGGCCCCGGTTCCAAACAACAGCACAACTCTCATGATCGTCTCCC
>PMOM01000291.1:0-368 GCA_003161535.1 Caulobacteraceae bacterium
GCCTTCGTCAAATCCAAGGATGGGGTTCCGACGCCGCGCGAGATCAGGGACGTCCTGGATGATTACGTGATTGGCCAGGAACACGCCAAGAAGGTCCTCTCGGTCGCCGTTCACAATCACTACAAGCGACTCAACCACGCACAGAAGAACACCGACGTCGAACTGGCCAAATCCAACATCCTGCTGGTCGGGCCCACCGGCGTCGGCAAGACTCTCCTCGCCCAGACCCTGGCCCGAATCATCGATGTGCCGTTCACCATGGCAGACGCCACGACGCTCACCGAGGCGGGCTATGTGGGTGAGGATGTGGAGAACATCATCCTCAAGCTTCTCCAGGCCGCCGACTACAATGTCGAGCGCGCCCAGCG
>PMOM01000291.1:427-3021 GCA_003161535.1 Caulobacteraceae bacterium
CCGCAGCAGGAGTTCCTGCAGGTCGACACCACCAATATGCTATTCATCTGCGGCGGCGCCTTCGCCGGACTGGAAAAGATCATCTCCAGCCGCGGCAGAGGAACGTCCATCGGCTTTTCCGCAAAGGTCTCCGATCCCGACGACCGCCGCACCGGCGAGGTGCTGCGCCAGGTCGAGCCCGACGATCTGCAGCGCTTCGGCCTGATTCCGGAGTTCATCGGCCGCCTGCCGGTGATCGCCACCCTGGATGACCTGGACGAGGTGTCGCTGGTCAAGATTCTCACCGAGCCCAAGAACGCCCTGGTCAAGCAGTACCAGCGATTGTTCGACATGGAGAACGTGGGGCTTTCCTTCACCGAGGACGCGCTCAAGGCGGTGGCCCGCAAAGCCATATTGCGCAAGACCGGGGCCCGCGGCCTGCGCTCGATCCTGGAGGCCATCCTCCTGGAAACCATGTTCGATCTGCCGACCCTGCAGGGCGTGGAAGAGGTGGTGGTCAACGCCGAGGTGGTCGATGGTCGGGGCTCGCCGCTGATGATCTACGCCGAGAAGAAGAGCGGCGCGGCCTCGGCCTGACTCCGATCGGTTCCATTCCATCGGCTCATGGCCAATCATCTCTTTGATCGGCTCTTTGAGCGCGGCCGCGCCGACGCGCCGGTTCTGATCACCGATGCGCGCACCTTCGCCTACGCCGAACTTGAGCGCGAGACGGCGCGCTGGGCCAACGCGCTTGTCACGCTAGACGTGCGACCGGGCGACCGCATCGCCGCGCAAGTAGAAAAGTCGGCCGCCAATCTCATTCTCTACCTGGCCACGATCCGCGCCGGCGCGGTCTTCCTGCCGCTCAACCCGGCCTACACGGCCAACGAGATGGCCCATTTCATCGCCGACGCGGAGCCGGCCCTCGTCGTCTGCGATCCTGCGGCGCGAAAAGCCTTGGCCACGGTGGCCGGCGCGGCGCGCATCGAGATCCTGAACGGGGCGGGGAAGGGCTCGCTCGCGGACCTGGCGGCCGCCGCCTCCGACCGCTTCGAGACGGTGGCGCGCGAGCCCGCCGATCTGGCGGCGATTTGCTACACCTCGGGGACCACCGGTCGATCCAAAGGTGCGATGCTGGCCCACGGCAATCTTGTCTCAAACGCGCAGACCCTGGGGGAACTTTGGCGCTTCACTGCCAGGGACGTCCTCATCCACGCCCTGCCGATCTATCACGTGCACGGGCTGTTCGTGGCCAGCAACGTCCTGTTAATGGCCGGCGGATCGATGATCTTCCAGGCCAGGTTCGACGCCGGCGACGTGCTTAGCGCCATGTCCCGCGCCACCAGCCTGATGGGCGTGCCGACCTTCTATACCCGGCTGCTTGAGCACCCCGGATTGACGCGTGAGGCGACGGCGGGCATGCGGCTGTTCATTTGCGGTTCGGCGCCCCTGCTGGCCCACACCCACCAGGCGTTCGAGCAACGGACCGATCATGTCATTTTGGAGCGCTATGGCATGACCGAAACCGGCATGAACACGTCCAATCCCTATGACGGAGAGCGCATCGCCGGCACGGTCGGATTGCCGCTGCCCGGCGTCTGTGTGCGCGTGAGGGACGCCGAGACTGGCGAGGCGGCGCCCGGCGAGATCGGCATGGTCGAGGTCAAGGGTCCCAACGTCTTCGCCGGCTATTGGCGCGACCCCGAAAACACCGCCGAGACCTTTCGCCCCGATGGCTTCTTCGTCACCGGAGATCTGGGCGTCATCGATGCGCGCGGATACCTTTCCATCGTCGGCCGCGGCAAGGACCTGATCATCAGCGGGGGATTGAACGTCTATCCCAAGGAGATTGAGTTGGAACTCGACGCCCTACCCGGCGTGGTGGAAAGCGCCGTCATCGGCCTGCCGCACGCCGATCTTGGCGAAGCGGTCACGGCCGTCGTCGCGGTGGGGGACAAGACGGAGCTCTCCGAACAGGGCATTCTCGACGCCCTGGCGCCGCGCCTGGCGCGCTTCAAGCAACCAAGAAGGGTGATTTTCGTCGCCGAACTGCCGCGCAACGCCATGGGCAAGGTGCAAAAGGCGTACCTGCGCGGGCAGCACCAGGGGCTCTACAGCTAAGCGCCTTTGAGGCACGGAGGGCCTCGCTTGAAACCGGGCGCGGAACATCCACATATTCTTTGAAGCAAAGTCGGCCATCCGGGGCGGACAGGCGGATCGACTCGGCGCAACGTCGGGTCGGGGGAGCCGTCGATCCTCTCAAAATAGCAGCGTCGCGCGCGTCGGCCTTTCGCGCGATCAGGAGTGAAAAGCGTCATGCCTACGATCAATACCCTCCCCGTACTGCCCTTACGGGACATTGTGGTTTTCCCGCACATGGTGGTGCCGCTCTTCGTCGGCCGCGAAAAATCGGTGCGCGCGCTCGAGGAAGTGATGAAGGCCGACAAGCAGATCCTGCTGGTCACCCAGAAGGACCGCGACCAGGACGATCCGACGCCGGGCGACATCTTCGAGGTCGGCGTGCTGGCCAGCGTCCTGCAACTGCTCAAGCTGCCCGACGGCACCGTCAAGGTTCTGGTCGAGGGCAAGACGCGGGCCGCGATCCTGAAGTTCAC
>PMOM01000189.1:0-597 GCA_003161535.1 Caulobacteraceae bacterium
ATGGAGCCGATGAACTGCGTGGCGCAGGTGGGCAATGGCCCGCCCAAGCTGACCTTCGGCTCGCAGGTGCCCACGCTCGACCAGCTCAACACCGCCAAGATCGTCGGCGTATTGCCCGGATCGGTGCAGATCGAGACCCTGTTCGCCGGCGGCTCGTTCGGGCGGAGGGCGAATTTCCAGTCCGACTACGTCGCCGAATGCGTGCATGTCGCCAAACACGTGGGCGGCGGCCGGCCGGTGAAACTGGTGTGGACGCGCGAGGACGACATGACGGCCGGCTATTACCGGCCGCTGACCCACCACGCGCTAAGGGTTTCGTTGGGCGCCGATGGCTACCCGGCCACGTGGCGCCATCGCATCGTTAGCCAGTCGATCATGAAGGGCTCGCCCATGGGCGGCGGCGGTCTGGACGAGACGGCCGTTGAAGGGGTCAAGGGCTCGCCGTACCTCGCCGCCACGCCGACCGTGGATGGCCAGGTCGCGCTCTTTGATCTGGCCGTGCCCGTGCTTTGGTGGCGATCGGTGGGCGCCACCCACACCGCTTTTGTGATGGAGCACACCATCGATCAGCTCGCCCGCGCGGCGGGCAAGGATCCC
>PMOM01000189.1:643-7631 GCA_003161535.1 Caulobacteraceae bacterium
GTGCACGAGAGCTTCGGCTCGGTGGTGGCTCAGATCGCCGAGGTGAAACTGGACGGCGGTGTCCCCAGGGTTGGCCGGGTGGTCACGGCCATCGACTGCGGCACGGCGGTTTCACCCGATCAGATCGCCGCCCAGATGGAAGGCGGCGCCTGCCTGGGTCTGTCGGCGGCCCTGTTCGGCCAGATCACCCTCAAGGGCGGGGTCGTGGATCAGCAAAACTTCGACAGCTATCGTGTGCTGCGGATGAGCGAGGCCCCGTCGGTGGAAACCTATATTCTGCCGTCCACGGCCAAGCCCTCCGGCGTCGGCGAACCGGGCACTCCGGTCATCGCCCCGGCGGTGGCCAACGCCCTGCTGGCGATGACGGGAAAGCCGACGACGAGCTTGCCTTTCATCAAAGCTTAGAGCTCGCTTTATTATATCAAGCTATCGATTGATTTTTACGTGCATGCGTGGCAAGCCGCGCCATGCGTTCCTACAAGCAGTCCTGCGGCGTGGCCAAGGCTCTGGACGTCATCGGCGATCGCTGGTCGCTCCTGATCGTCCGCGAACTCCTGATCCGCGAAGCCTGCCGGTACACCGACTTGCGCGACGGACTGCCGGGCATCGCCACCAATCTTTTGGCCGATCGAGTCCGTGATCTGGAAGCGGCCGGCGTGGTGGCCCGCGAACATGCCCCGGCGCCTATCGCCGCCACCCTCATCCGGCTCACCGATCGCGGCAGAGAACTTCAGTCGGTGGTTCTGTTGCTCGGCAGCTGGGGCGCCCCGTGGCTCGCGGAGGCGCCGGCTGACGACTGCTTCCGGGCCCACTGGCTGCTCATGCCTCTGCGGTTGCATCTGACGGATCACGCGCCTGATGCTCCGGCCGTCTCCATGGAGATTCGTATCGGCGGGGAGGCGCTGACCGTGGAGGCGTCGGCCGGCGCCGTGCGTGTGCGGCTAGGCGCCTCTGGGGGCGCCGACGCTGTCGCCAGCGGCGATCCGAGGACCGTCCTGGGACTGATGACCGGGCGGCTCGATCTCAACGCCGCGCGAGCCGCGGGCCTGGACTACCAGGGAGACCCACGCGTGCTGGCCCGTCTCGTTCGCGCGCCCGTAGGCCCGCCGTCGGCTCCCTAGAGCGAGCACGCCTTTTGCGCCGGTTAGACGCGGTCACCCAGAACTCAAGTCGCAGGGGAAGTCCACGTCGGAGAAAATGCCCAGATCTTCGGTTTCGACCAGCGCAACGGGGACGGCGGCGGAAAGGCTCGCTGAGAGGAACTTTCGATCCGCTTCCCGCAGCACCGAGCGCGCGCCTTCGTCGCCCTTGAGCGCCGCGAGCGCTTTGAACAGCGCTCGCGAAAACAGCACGGGGTGCCCGCGCCGCCCCTCGAACACCGGCGCCGCCGCCAGGGCGCCGCTAGCGAGCGCCTCGGCGAGGCGAGGCGGGATGGTAACGGGAATGAGCGGCATGTCGCCCAGGAAAATGAACGCCGCGTCGACGTCGGCCGGCAGCGCCGCGATGCCGGCGCGCAGAGTGGCGGCCATGCCTTCGGCGTGGTCTGGGGCGTGGATGAGGCGAAGGCGGGGCGACTGGCCGTGCGCCCGCGCCCAGGCGCGCGCGGCCGGCGCCACAAGCGGGTCGGCGCCTGTCACCACCATCACGGATCGGACCGGCGCCGCGAAGGCGGCCCTCAGGGCGCCGTCGAGGACAACACCGTCACGCCAGGGGGCGGTGAGCTTGCCGCCGCCAAAGCGCGATCCCGCGCCGCCGGCCAGGATGATGGCTTCCAGGGTTGATGACGCGCCCGCCTCTGTCGCCACGACCACTTTTCCCCTATGTTCGTCGCGCCATGACGCCCTATGACGCCCATGCGACGGCCCGCACAATTCCCACGCCCGCCCTGACCGACGGGTTTGGCCGCAAGGTGACCTATCTGCGCGTCTCGGTCACCGACCGATGTGACCTGCGTTGCGTCTATTGCATGGCCGAGCACATGCGCTTCCTGCCCAAGGCGGAGGTGCTCACCCTCGAGGAGCTTGACCGCATCGCCTCGATGTTCGTCAGCCTCGGGGTGCGCAAGCTGCGCCTGACCGGCGGCGAGCCGCTGGTGCGTAAGGGACTCATGACCCTGGTGGAATCTTTGTCGCGCCACTTACGGAGCGGGGCCTTGGACGAACTGACGCTGACCACCAACGCAACGCGCCTGGCGGAATTCGCGCCCGATCTGGCGCGGCTCGGCGTCAAACGGGTCAACGTGTCGATGGACACCCTAAAGCCTGATCTCTTCGCGCGGCTGACGCGCGGCGGCGACCTGGCCCGGGTGCAGGCCGGCGTCGAGGCGGCCGGGGCGGCGGGCATGAAGGTAAAGATCAACGCGGTGGCGCTGGCGCGCGACAACGCGGCGGAGATTCCCGCCCTCATTCAGTGGGCCCATGAGCGGGACCTAGCCATCACCCTCATCGAAACCATGCCCATGGGCGAGATCGACGAGGACCGCACCGACCAGTTCGTCTCGCTGGGCGACGTGCGCCGGGACCTGGAAAGCTTCTGGACCCTGCGCGATCTGCCTCTCACCACCGGCGGCCCGGCGCGCTACGTGGAGGTGCTTGAGACCGGCGGGCGGCTGGGATTCATCACCCCCCTCAGCCACAATTTCTGTGAAAGTTGCAACCGCGTGCGGCTGACCTGCACCGGCACTTTGCACAGCTGCCTGGGCCAGGAGGACGCCACCGATCTGCGCGCGGTGATCCGCGCCGGAGCCGCGGACGCCGATCTGGCGCGCGCCATCGCCGGCGGCATCGACGCCAAGCCCAAGGGGCACGACTTCCGCATCGCGCGCGGCGCGGCGCCCTCGGTGTCGCGCCACATGTCCACCACCGGCGGCTGACCGGCCATGACGCGGGTGCTTCTGTTTGGCCGGCTGCGCGACCTCGCCGACTGGCGCGAAAAGGTGTTCGATCCGCCGCCTGCGACGCTCTTCGCCCTCAGAGGCTTGATCGCGGCCGGCAATGCCGACTTAGGCGCGGCATTGGACGGGCCGGGGGTTCAGACGGCCTTGGATCGCCGCCTGGTGCGCGGCGACGTGGCGCTCCCGAAAGGTTGCGAAGTCGCCTTCCTGCCTCCGATGAGCGGCGGATGATCCGCGTTACCGACAGGCCCATCGATCCGGGCGCCGAACTCACCGCCTTTTGCCGGGTGCGCGGCGACACCGGCGCGGTGGCGAGTTTTCTGGGGCTGGCCCGCGGTAAGCCCGGCGAGGCGACGGTCCTGGAACTCGAGGCCTATGGTGGGTTCACCGAGGATGCCATCGGCGAGATGATCGGGGCTGCCAAGGCGCGGTTTTCCCTCCACGACGCGGTCGTCATCCATCGGGTGGGAGCCATCGCGGCGGGCGAGGCCATCGTGTTGGTTCTCACCGCCGCGGGCCATCGGCGGGAAGCTTTTGAAGCCTGCGACTTCCTTATGGATTATCTGAAATCGCGCGCCCCCTTGTGGAAGAAGGAGCATGGCCGCGCGGGCCCCCGCTGGGTCGAGCCGACGGCGCGGGATCTGGCCGATGCGGCCCGCTGGGACTAGGAGCGTTTGATGACCACACCCCTCGCGGCGGGCGGGCGTTATGACCAGGCGGCGGCGTTCACGCCCGTGCGGGTCGCGGTGCTGACCATTTCCGACACCCGCGACGAAGAGAGCGACACGTCCGGCCATGTGTTGGCCGAGCGGATCACCGGCGCGGGCCATGTGCTGGTCGATCGCGCCATCGTCGCCGACGATGTGGACGCCATCCGCGCTCGCGTGAAGGCTTGGACCACCGCCGGAGCCGTGGACGCCATCGTCACCACCGGCGGCACCGGCCTCACGGGTCGCGACGTCACCCCCGAGGCGATCGAGCCCTTGTTCGACAAGCGCATCGACGGCTTTTCGGTGATTTTTCATCTGGTTAGCTATCAGTCGGTGGGGCTTTCCACCCTGCAGTCGCGCGCCTTGGCCGGACTGATCGACGGTGTGTTCGTGTTCTGTCTGCCGGGGTCCAACGGCGCGGTGCGAGACGGCTGGGACAAGGTCATCGCCGCGCAGCTCGATAGCCGACACAAGCCCTGCAACATGGTCGAGCTGATGCCCAGGCTGATGGAAACATGAGCCGACTGACCCACCTGGACGCCGAAGGCCGCGCGCGGATGGTCGACGTTTCGGCCAAGCCGGCCACCGCCCGCGAGGCCGTGGCGCGAGGGATTGTGCGCATGTCCGCCGCCACCCGCGAGCTGGCGCTGTCGGGCAAGGCGAAAAAGGGCGATGTTCGGGCGGTCGCCGAGATCGCCGGGGTGATGGCGGCCAAGCGCGCCGCCGACCTCATTCCGCTTTGCCATCCCCTGGCGCTTTCCAAGGTCGAGGTCGCCGTGACGGCCGTCGATGAAGGTCTTTGCGTCACCGCCAGGGTCAAGACCACCGGTCCCACCGGAGTGGAGATGGAGGCCCTAACCGCCGTGTCGGTCGCCTGCCTGACCCTCTACGACATGCTCAAGGCGGCGGAGCGCGGCATGGTCATCGATGGGGTTCGGCTTCTGGAAAAAAGCGGCGGAGCGTCTGGCGATTGGCGAGCGCCTTGAAACTTCCGGGCGTCGAAGAGGCGCGGGCGCGAATGCTGGCCGGCGTCAAGACGCTGGGAGTTGAGGAGGTTTGTCTGGCGGCGGCCCTGGGGCGGACTCTGGCGGCCGATGTCTTCGCCTCGCGCGACCAGCCGCCGTTCGCCGCCTCGGCCATGGACGGCTGGGCGGTGCGCGCCCTCGATGGCGCGGGCCCGCGGCGGATCATCGGCGAGAGCGCCGCCGGCCACGGCTTCGCGGGCGTCGTCGGACCAGGCGAGGCGGTGCGCATCTTCACCGGCGCGGCGGTCCCGGCCGGCGCCGACGCCGTGGTCATCCAGGAAGACGCCACGCGGGAGGGTGAGCAGGTGATCATTCCCGCCGTCACCGATCCCAGCCACATCCGCCCGGCCGGACAGGATTTTCGCGCCGGCGACAGGTTGCTTGCCGCCGGCGCGCGGCTCGATCCTTGGCGCCTGTCCCTGGCCGCCGCCGCTGGACACGCAAGGCTGGCCGTCTCGGCGCGGCCGAAGGTGGCGATCCTCTCCACCGGCGAAGAGGTGGTCGAGCCGGGTGGCTCTCCCGGTCCGTTCCAGATCTTCAATTCCGGGTCGACGGCGCTTGGCGGCCTTGTCGCGGCCTGGGGCGGCGAGGCCGTGAACTCGCGCACCGTCGGCGATGACGCGGCGGCCATCGCCCAGGCCGTGGCGGGCCTGACCTGCGATCTTCTTGTCACGGTGGGCGGCGCGTCGGTGGGGGACCATGATCTGGTCAAGCCGGCCCTGGCCAAGCTGGGTCTTCAGCTCATCGTCGAGAGCGTCGCCGTGCGCCCAGGCAAGCCGACATGGTTCGGGCGCCTTGGCGATGGGCGTAGCGTACTGGGCCTTCCGGGCAATCCTGCTTCCGCCCTGGTATGCGCCGAACTTTTCCTGCGGCCTCTGCTGAGGGCGATGCAGGGCGCCGATCCGGCCCCCAGAATGATCGTGACCAAAGCCGCCAGGGCGTTGCCGGCCAATGGGGGGCGCGAGCACTGGATGCGCGCCCGCCTGAGCCACGGCGGGGACGGGAGCCTCATCGCGGAGGCCTTCGAGGACCAGGATTCATCCCTGGTGACCATCTTCGCGAGCGCCGACGCCCTAATTCGCCGCGCTCCGGGAGCCCCTCCCGCGGCGGCCGGCGAACCCGTGGACGTCCTGGCGCTGGAACGGTTGAACTAGAGCAATATGCGTTTGTTTTGAATCGACGGTTCTCTCATTCTTCGAACGGGATGGGTGGATCAACCTGACCGCATTTCGCTCTAAGCGGCGCTTTGGGCACAGCGCAGGGCGGTGATCTGCGCCATCACCGCGATGGCGATCTCCCAGGGAGCCTTGCCGCCGATATCCAGGCCGATTGGCGCGTGCAGGCGGGCGATGTCGTCCTCGTTCAGCCCCTCCCGGCGAAGGCCCGATTTCCGCTCCGAAAGACGCCGCCTCGCGCCAAGCGCGCCGACATAGAAGGCCTTGGAAGGCAGGGCGACCGCCAGAGCGTCGTGATCAAGATCGGCGTCATGCGTGGCCACCGCGACCGCCGTCCAGCGATCGAGGCCTAGCGCCTTCAAGGCCCGCGCCGGCTCATCGCGGCGATAGGCGACGCCGGCCAGAGGCGGCGGCGTCGACGGGCCCCTGGGGCGAACCAGCGTCGTCTCGCATCCCGACTGGGCGCCGAGCGATGCGATGGCCAGGGCCGTGGGGTCCGATCCCAGCACGATCAGCCGCGCAACCGGCTCGAACACCTTGCGATAGGCGCCCCGACCAAGCGCGAAGGCGCGGTCGCCGGCGGGACGCAAACCCGTCGGTTCGCCGTCGCTCAGCCAGATCGCGGGCGTTCGCGCCTCCATGGAACTCCAGAAGCTCGGCGATGGCGGCATCGTCCGGCGCGATGCGCTCCAGGAGAATCTCGATCCGCGCGCCGCACAGCAGGCGGATGTCGGGCCACGGGCTGCCCTGGCCATAGACAAGGCGGCTTGGCGGGCCGCCGGCCAGCACCGTGGCGGCGTGAGCGGCCACATCGGCTTCCAGGCAGCCGCCCGAGAGGAATCCCGACAGGCCGCTCTTGGCGATCACCATCTGCGTGCCGATCGGCCTGGGGCCGCCGCCGCCAAGCGCGACAATGGTGGCCAGGGCGGCGAAATGGCCGCCCCGTCGGGCCTCGCTCAGGGCCGGGCGTGGGTCCTCGGCGAGACCAAACAGGGGCCAGGGCGGCAAGGCGGTGGTCATCGGCCGATCATGCGGGCGCGTTAAGGTTTCGGCAACGGCGTCGATACCCCTTCTTTACCCATGGCGGCGCAATGTGACCGGACAAACGCGGCGGGGCCGCACGGAACTGCCTTAAGAACTCATGCAATCCCTGGTTTCCAAACTCGGCCTGGGCGCCGCCCAGTT
>PMOM01000287.1:0-8936 GCA_003161535.1 Caulobacteraceae bacterium
TCGATGATCGCCAGCTTGGCGTGGACAATGATGGTGCGCCCGAGCGTCGTCACCGGGCAGTAGGCGCGCAGGCGGCCATGGGCGTCGGCGGCCATGAGCCGGGCGATGAATTTCGATCGCGTACCGTCCATGGTCATCTGATCAAAATAGCTTGGCGAATGCTGAGTGGAGACCAGGATCACCTCGGGACCGTCCGGCTCGGCCAGGCGCGCGGCCAGGGCCTCGGCCACCACCGGCGAGGTGAAATACTGGTTTTCCAGATAGATGCAGCGGCGGGCCATGGCGATGGAAGCGAACGACAGGGTCTCGCTTTCGCGCACACCAGGGTAGCTTCGCCACGCCGCCACGGTGCGCGACAGACCGACGGCCACATTCTCGAAGGCCGGCTGCACACCGTCCGGCCAGGCGTCCGGCGGCGTCGCCTCCGGAGCCTCCAGAACCTCTCCGGTGGCCCGCCGCCAGCGTTCGCGAAACAGGTCTCCCAGGGCCATGGCCGGAGGGCCATCGACGATGGCCATCACCTCGTGGCGGGAGTCGAAGCACTTGTTGTCGGTCGCCGTCTTCTTCCGCCGAGGATCGTTGTCCAGATGCGCCGCCGTGTCCCAGCGATCCGGGGCGATGTCGCCGCCGCCGCAGAAGGCCACCGCGTCGTCGATGATGATCATTTTCTGGTGGTGGCAGGCGCCCAGGGGCAGGCGGTCGTCGAGGACGAACCTGACCGCCGATCCCTCGAAACACTTGCGGTCGGTGATGGTGGAGAAGTTCTGGGTGGCGGCCACGGGCAGGGCGGCCTTCCAGCACAGCACGCGCACGTCCAAGCCTGGATCGCCGCCGGCCAGGGTCTTGAGGAAGTTGCCGATGCGGTCTTCATCGGGACCGCCGCCGCCAGGCTGTGGGTTGAACAGGGTGCGCGCCTCGAAGGCCCAGTTGAGCAGATGGATCGAGCGGCGGGCGCGCAGCATGGCCGACTTGGCGGCGCTGAAGTAATCCGCCATGTCTATGAAGATCTGGGCGCGGGGCGCGGTCTCCAGCCGCCAGCAGGTCGCTCCGGGGGTGAGAAGCACGTGCGCCCTTCCATGGCTCCGCTTGCTAATGCGCGCCGCCGGGCTCGGTTCCGATAGGCCGGGCGCCGGCCTGGACCTCGAGACTTGCCCCGCCCGGCGCAACGCGCGAAGTTTCGTTTGGGCCTCGCCGCCAGGATCAGGGAGATCGCCATGCCGCAGCCACATCTGGATCGCCAGGGGCCGCTCAAAGGTCGCGTGGCCCTGGTCACTGGGGCCAGCCGCGGCATCGGCGAGGCCATCGCCGCCCGCCTGGCCATGGCCGGGGCCAACGTCGCCGTCTCGGCCCGCACCGCCGCGGCCGGGGAAAGCCGTCTGCCCGGATCCCTGGCCGACACGCTTGAGCGCATCCGAAAGGCTGGCGGCGAAGTGGTGGCCATCAAGGCCGACCTCGCCCAGGCCGCCGAGCGCGAGCGCCTGGTGGAGGAGACCGTCGCCGCCTTCGGCCCCGTGGACATCCTGATCAACAACGCCGCCATCACCTATTTCGCGCCCATCGCTCAGTTCACCGAAAAGCGCCTCAAGCTGATGATGGAGGTTCAGGTCTTCGCGCCCGTCCATCTGGCGCAACTGGTTCTGCCCTCGATGAAAGAGCGGCGCACCGGCTGGATCGTCAACATTTCCTCGGGCGCGGGGCTGCACCCTAAGGCGCCCTATCGCGCCGGCGCCGTTGGCGGCACGGTCTATGGCATGTGCAAGGCCGCGCTGGAGCGCTTCACCACGGGCCTCGCCGCCGAGGTCCACGGCGACAACATCGCGGTCAACGCCGTCTCGCCTGGACTGGTGGCGACGCCGGGCGTCGCGGTGCACGGCCTGATCACCGACGCCACGAGAAGCCGCGTCCAGCCCATCGAGTTCATCGCCGAGGCGGTCTATCGCCTGGCCAGCGGCGATCCGGCCACCCTCACCGGCCGCATCGCCTATGCCGAACCCTTCCTCAAGGAGCTCGGCGTCGCGCCCTCGGCGCTGGTCTGAGGCGGCGCCCGCGCAACCTCAAGCGCGCTTCGACGTTTCGCCGTCGGGACATTTGTAACCGCGGCATGGCCCCTGGGGCGACGCCGCCAGGAGATTGACCGTGAAAACTCATCAAGCCATCGGCCTGAGCCTGGTGCTCGTCGCCAGCATGGGCACATCCGCTCTGGCGCAGCCGGCGATGGACCCCAACGACGCCCAGCGGGCTCAGGACTATCAGGCCCAGCGCGACACCTACGACGCTCAGCGGCAAACCTACGACGCCCAGCGCAATAACTACGAGGACCAACGCAGCACCTACGACGCCCAGCGGCGGGCCTATGAGCGCCGACGGGCTGAGTATGAGCGCCGGCGGGCCGACTATGACGCGCAATACGGCCCCGGCGCCTACGCCCGCTACTATGGCCCCGAGCCGGTTTACGAAGTCGCTCCCGGCCCCGACTGCCGTGATCGCGAGGCCGGCGGCGCCGTGGTCGGCGGCGTTCTTGGCGCTCTGGCTGGCGCGGTGATCGGCTCGAACATCGGTGACCGCGATGACCGCGGCGGCGGCGTGGTGCTCGGCGGATTGGCCGGCGGCGCCATCGGCGCTAGCGTCGGCGCCGGCAGCGCCCGCTGCGACGACCGCGGCTACTACTACGCCTACGACCAGACCTTCCCCTACCGCGAAGGACCTTGGGAAGAAGGGCGGGCGAGCGGCCGCTACGACTACGGCTATTACAGCGCCCATCATTGCCGCCTGGCGATCGCGCGCGGTCATTGGCGCGACCGCGACGAGGATCGCTATGTGCGCGTCTGCCCCGACGGCGAGGGTCGCTACCGCCTCGCCGACTAGAGCGGGGTGGCCTTAGGAGGTCAGGTCGGCGTACTGAGGATGGCGTTTCAGCCACGCGGCGGCGTAGCCGCACACCGGCGTTATCTTGAGGTGCGCCGCCCTCGCGTGGGTGGCGATGCCCTCCATCAGCCGTCCGGCCGCGCCGCTTCCCCGCAGCGCGGGCGGGGCCTCAACGTGGTCGATGACCAGACGCCCCTCCAAGCGGCGATAGTCGGCGAAGGCGGTGTGACCGCTTTCTTCGAGCTCGAACCGGCTGACGCCGCGATTGTCGCGTATTTCATCCATGGCGTTTGACTCTCATTGGCGGCCAGCCATCAAGCACGACGGAGGGCCATTTCCGTTCCAGGAAAATGGATTTAGGGTTTCGGACGGGCGCGGGCGAATCCGGACGGGGAATCGATGATGCCGGCGAAGCGGCTTGTCAGTATCGCGCTGTTGGCCTTGCTGGCCGGGTGCGGCAAGAGTGGGGTGGCGAATCCCCCGCAGAGCGGCGCGTCCGGGCCCAGCGCCCACATGCCCGCGCGCAGGGCGGGATTTTGGATCCAGACCATGACCCATGACGGCAAGCCCGGCCGGATGGGGGAAATGCGCATGTGCACCGACTCGGCCACCGACACGAAACTGTCGATGATCGGCCGCCAGCTTGCCAAGGCGCCATGCCCGCGGACCGTCACCCGCCGGGCCGATGGCGCCTATAGCTTTATCTCGACCTGCAAGATGGGCCGAGCCGGTGTGATCACCTCGAGGGGCGTGGCGAGCGGGGATTTTTTCTCCAGCTATCGGGTCCATTCCGAAAGCGACGTGAGCGGCGCGCGCTTTGGGCCGATGAATGGCCATCACGTCACCGATGTGGAGGGGCGCTACCTGGGGGCCTGTCCGCCCGGCATGTCCCCCGGCGACATCACCATCTCTGCCTTCAAGGTCAACCTCCATAAGCTCGCGGGGATCGGGGGGGCTCTGGGCTTGGAGTAGACTTGGCCCCCTAGAACCGCTCCACGGCCATGGCCACCGCTTCGCCGCCGCCGATACACAGCGAAGCCAAGCCGCGCTTTTCGCCCCGGGCCTCAAGGGCCGCCAGCAGCGTGGCCAGAATGCGGGCGCCCGACGCGCCGATGGGATGGCCAAGCGCGCAGGCACCGCCGTTGACGTTGAGCTTGTCGCGCGGAATGGCCAAGTCGCGCATGGCGATCATGGCGACCACCGCGAACGCCTCGTTGACTTCGAAGAGGTCGACGTCTTCCACGCTCCAGCCAGCCCGCTTCAAAGCCGCCTTCATGGCCGGAACCGGCGCGGTAGTGAACAGTCCAGGCGCGTGAGCGTGAGCGCCGTGCCCGGCGATACGCGCGATGGGCTCCAGGTCCAGGGACTTCGCCGTCGAGGCGCGCATGAGCACAAGGGCCGCCGCGCCGTCGGAAATCGACGAGGCATTGGCCGCGGTGATCGCCCCATCCTTGGCGAAAGCGCCCTTTAAGGTCGGGATCTTGGCCGGATCGGCTTTTAGGGGCTGCTCGTCCTGGCTGACCACTTCGACACCTTTGCGGCCGGGTATCTCGACGGCCACGATCTCGCCAGCGAAGGCGCCGCTCTCCACCGCGTGGCGCGCGCGCGACAGGCTCTCGATGGCGTAGTCGTCCATGTCCGCCCGCGTGAACTGATACGCCCGCGCCGTTTCCTCGGCGAAAGCGCCCATAAGCCTGCCAGGCTCGTAAGCATCCTCAAGTCCGTCCAGGTACATCGAATCCAGCACCCGATCATGGCCAATGCGGGCCCCGCCGCGATGCTTGGCCAGCAGATAGGGGGCGTTGGACATGCTCTCCATGCCGCCNNGCCGCCTGCATGCCCGAGCCGCACATTTTGTTGACCGTGGTGGCCCGAACGCCGTCGGGCAGGCCAGCCCCGAGCGCGGCCTGACGGGCCGGCGCCTGGCCAAGACCCGCGGGCAGTACGCACCCCATCAGGATCTGATCGACAGACGGCGGGGCGATCTTCGCCCGTTCCACCGCCGCCCGCACGGCGGCGGATCCCAACTGCGTGGCGCTCGCGCCGGACAAAGAGCCTTGAAACCCACCCATCGGCGTGCGGGCGTAGGAGACAATGACGATGGGATCGGAGGACATGTTCGCACCGCGCCTAGTTGATCGGGCGGATGTGGGTCGGGCGGAACTTGTACGCAAGTGCGCCGGGCGGGGCCAACCACCTCTAAGGCGTCGTCCTGGCGATGAACCCGCCGCCNNGCTTGGCCTGGCGAGACGGCTTCCTCCGAAACGTCGAACACCACCTCGACTTCACCGGCATGGCCGACGCGCAGACGGCCAGCCGCCGGGGGGCGGGTGGAGCGGACCCGGGCGAGGACGCGCCTGGCGGCCAGCGCCGCGGCCTCGATGGTCGCCTCGTCGCCAAGCCAGTTTGTTTCGCCAAGCACCAGGGCGCCGGTAAGCAGGGCTTCGCGCGGCCCGACGATCACCTCGCAGCGCGCGGCGTCCAGGGCCACCACGAACAAGGGATCGCCCAGAGCGACGCCCAGGCCGCGCCTTTGGCCGACCGTGTAACGACTGATCCCTTCATGGCGACCCAGAATCCGGCCGTCGATGTGCACGATGTCCCCGGCGCCGGCGGCGTGCGGGCGCAGCTTGTCGACCACCGTGACGTAGCGGCCTTCGGGGACGAAGCAGATGTCCTGGCTGTCAGGCTTGTCGGCGATGGCCAGGCCCAGTTCGGCGGCGACGGCCCGCACCTGTGACTTTTCCAGATCGCCCAACGGGAAGCGCAGGAAGTCGGCTTGGGCCGGCGTGGTGGCGAACAGGAAATAGCTCTGGTCGCGGGCCGGATCGCGGGCCTGATGAAGTTGGGTTCCTCTGGCGGCGGAAGTGCGTCGCACATAGTGACCGGTGGCCAGGGCGTCGGCGCCCAGGTCGCGGGCCACCTCAAGCAGGTCGCGGAACTTGACTGTCTGATTACAGCGTACGCAGGGAATGGGCGTTTCGCCGCGCACATAGGACTCGGCGAAGTCCTCCATCACGGCGGCGCGAAAGCGGGCCTCGTAGTCCAGCACATAGTGCGGGATGTCCAAGGTCTCGGCTGCGGCGCGCGCATCGAGGATGTCCTGGCCCGCGCAGCACGCGCCCTTCTGCCGCGCCGCTTGCCCGTGATCGTAAAGCTGCAAGGTGATGCCAACCACCTCATAACCCGCGCGTTTGAGCAGGGCGGCGGCGACCGTGGAATCAACGCCGCCGGACATCGCCGCCACCACCCGTGAGCCCACGGGCAGCGCCACGGCGCAACGCGCCGCGAGTTCGGCGGCGCCGATGATGTCTGTCTTGGTCAGCATCTGCGGCTCATTAGATCCAAAAGGGGCGCGCTGGAAAACCGGTGATGTAGTCCGTGTCCCCATCCCTGGCGAGGGCGGGAATACCGGTAACGCCCGATCGGGCGGCCAGACCATCACCCGGCGCCGTCATCAAAGGTTGATTGGACACAAGGCCCATTTGGGCATTGTCTTCCCGCGCTTGGGGGCGATCCAGGCTCAGTGCGGCGGGCGGCCGGAGGCGCTGGGTGTGACCATGGCCAGATACCGAACCTATCTGTTGGATTTCCGCGATCAGGTCGATGACGTGGTCGAGGGCGACTTTGACGACGACTCCGACGCCGTCCGCGCGACGCTCGTCCTGCGCGCCGGGCACGCCGCCGCCGAAGTCTGGCGCGGCGACGAGCTTGTCGGACGCGTGGGCATGGCGTTCGCACCCTTTGCCGCCCCCGAGACGGCCAGCGATTCCGTCGCCGCATGGCGCGGCGCGCGCTGACGCGGCATTGCAGCCGGACACGTGCGCTGCTAGCCCTTCGATCATAGAATTCTTGTTTGGGCGCCTTCGGCGCGTTTCGCGCGTTTTGGGAATCGTAAGGCATGGCGGTCATGGATCAGATCCGAGGCAAACTGCGCGGCGCGCCACGCAGGGAACGCATGTTGCAACTACTGACGTTTGATCGCCTGATCACCGGTCAGGTCATCCATCTGGTTTATTGGGCGGGCCTCGGCGTGATCGTCGTTGGGGCGTTCTCGGTCATCGGCGCCTCGATCGGGGTGGCCTGGCGCGAGGGCAGCTGGGCGGCCATCCTTCTGGCCATTCCGGTCCTGGTGGTCGGACTCTTGATCGTTTCTGGCATGGCGCTGATTTGGCGGGCTTTCTGCGAGTTCTATGTGGCCATCTTCCGCATTGGCGACGACCTGGCCGCCCTGCGCCGGGCGGCCGAATCGGAGGCGGAGTCGCCGTCCCCGCCACCGAGAGCCTGACGGGCCGCATCCTTAGGGCCAGCCGGCAGCTGAGACGCTCACGAAAGAGTCATACGGCCGGACGACGCTTGGCGATTGGCGCCCCGCGGCAAATCGGTTTAGCGATTCGTTACCGAGCGTTAACCATTTCACCTTGAAAGCTAAGAGGTCCGTGATCGCGCGGACATTATAGATTCGAGGCGTGCGGATGCCGTCGCGCCGCCATCACGGACCGTCGAGAGACGGGGAGGTCCAAGGATGCGAGTGCTGCTGATCGAGGACGACCGCGCGGTGGCGCGGAGCATCGAGCTGATCCTCAAGGCCGAGGGCTTCAATGTCTACGCCACCGACCTAGGCGAGGAGGGCGTCGATCTGGGCAAGATCTACGACTACGACCTCATCTTGCTGGATCTGAGTCTGCCCGACATGAGCGGCATGGAGGTCCTGCGCACGTTGCGGGTGGGCAAGATCGATACGCCGGTGATGATCCTCTCCGGCAGCTCGGAGATCGAAACCAAGGTGAAGACCTTGGGGGGCGGGGCCGACGACTACATGACCAAGCCCTTCCACCGCGAAGAGCTCGTCGCCCGCATCCACGCCGTCGTGCGGCGGTCGAAGGGGCACGCCCAGTCAGTGATCAGGACGGGGGAAATCGCCGTCAATCTGGATGGCAAGACCGTGGAGGTGAACGGCGCACGCGTCCACCTGACGGGCAAGGAATATCAGATGCTTGAACTGCTTTCCCTGCGGAAGGGCACCACGCTCACCAAGGAGATGTTCCTCAATCACCTCTACGGCGGAATGGACGAGCCGGAGCTCAAAATCATCGACGTCTTCATCTGCAAGTTGCGCAAGAAGCTCAAGAGCGTCGCCAAGGATCACCACATCGAGACCGTCTGGGGGCGCGGCTATGTGCTCAACGATCCGCCCCAGGAAAAGGCGGCGGCCTAGGATCCGCGCTGCCCGCCGCCGCTCAAAACTGGGCGTGCAGTCTCACCGCGAAGATGGACACCGGACCGCGATCGCGGTTGTAGGCGGGGTTGTCGACCAGCTGATAGTCCAGGGTGATCCGCGCGGGGCCCCCCGCCGCCAGCTCGTAGTAGGCCTCAAGGATCTCTTCGGGCCCCGGATGCGGCAGCCGGCCGTCGCCCACCAGAATGCCCAGCCCGCCGGCCGCCAGATAGCGTTGATGCGCCGCCGATATGCCATTGACCACGCCAGCCACGCCCAGGGTGTCCTTCGGTCGGCCCCATAACGTGCCATTGAGGGCGGCGCCAGCGGTGATGGTGCGATCGATGTCGGCGAACTCATAGGTCTCGAATCGGCCATCGGCGATGCCGCCGCGAGCAAACACGCCCAGGCCGCCTAAGACCTCTTGCTCCATGTTGAAGCTCACCCCCGCGCGGCCCTGATACCGGCGTACGGCTGCGACACTGGGCGTCTGACCGGTGGCCATGGCGAGCTGGACGGCGTCGTCGAATCGCCCCATCCGCCCTCGGCTCAAAAAGCCGGTGACTTTCACCTTTCCCGGCCGACCCCATAGGTGATGACGCTCCTCGATCTCCAGCTCGGTCTGGAATTGGCTAAAATCGGTCTCCAGGTGTTCGCTGTTGGGCACCGTCGATAGATCGAAGACTCCGGCCCTCAAAGTCCAAGCCCCCTGATACCATTCGGCGGTCGCGCCGTAGGTGTATCCCCAGGCGTCCGCGGCATAATCGAAGACGCCGGTGTCGATCAGGGCCCAGTTGAGAAAATCGCCGCGCGGATCGTGGCCGTAGCTGTTGGTGTCGAATATGTCGGTGAC
>PMOM01000287.1:9053-17181 GCA_003161535.1 Caulobacteraceae bacterium
AGCCTTGCCGACCTTGTAGGCCTCGCCGCTGGAAAAGCCGCCCAGACCCACGGTGTCGCTCAGGCCGAAGCCCTGGTCGATCTCGGGGTTCACCCAGGCTTCCGCGCCAGGCCAAAGCCGCAGACCGGCATAGAGCGTGGCATCGAAAGTCTCGCGGCCCCGAGCCGCCGGATCGAGGCTATTGGGACCACGATAGGGGGACCGAAAGGCCAGGGTCGCCTGATCGACGAAAGTGGCTTGGCCATGGACCGCCCAGGCCTGAGGCGCGGCATCGGCCGGGCTCGCCGTCTGAGCTACAGCTGGCGCGGCGAGACAAACTGTCAGCCCCACGGCGATCGCGCTACGGATCGCTGGGCCGCCGCTCGGGATCGACCGCCAAAAACTTTCGAACTTGATCATCTGCGGCGCCGTCGATTCCCCTGGGGCGAACGCCCGGATAAAGCATCGAAGCGACTGGACCTAGGCGCCGCCGGCAATAGCTCGAAATAAATTCACGCCTGCCTCTTGTGTTGTCCGATATAAGTTCGATATATTTTCTCGTACGATATATCACGTACGTTTTAGATTGGGACAAAATCTATGCACCCCTGTAACAACCGACATCGCGAACGCGGCATGTCTCAACCTCGCGGCGGCCGCTTCGGGCGCTCCATGCACGAGCGATCCATGCACGGGCCGCGTCGCCACGGCGGCGGGCGCGTCTTCGATCAGGGCGACCTGCGCTGGGTTATCCTCAAGCTAATCTCGCAAAAGCCGAGCCATGGCTACGAGTTGATCAAGCAGATCGAGGACCAGCTAGGCGGCGCCTACAGCCCCAGTCCGGGCGTGGTTTACCCGACGCTGACGCTCCTCGAGGACCTCGGCTATGTTTCGGCCGTCGTCAGCGAGGGGTCCAAAAGGGCCTATGCCGTCACCGAGGAAGGAACGGCCGCGCTCGATGAGAACAAGGCCACGGTGGAGACCATTTTCCAACGTATCGCCGCCATCGTCGAGCGCGCCGGAGGCGGTCCCGCGCCTCAGATCATCCGGGCCATGGAGAACCTCAGGCTCGCCCTGCGGCTGAAGCTCGAAGGCGGCAAGCTTGGCGAAGTAAAGATCGCCGACATCGCCAAGGCGCTGGACACCGCGGCCCTGGCCATCGAGCGGGATTAGGCGCCCGCGCCCCCTTGCGCCGCCGCCTTTTCGGTGGCGAAATTGGCCTCGGTGGAAACCTTTGGCGCCGCTCGCTCAATCGGGCGGCTCATGGATGGCTGAGACATGACCGATATCCTGGAACCTCCCGCGGCGCGCCTTCGCACCGCCATCGTGCGCACGGCCAATGGTCCGGTGCGCGGCTATCGCGAGGGGGGCCTGGATATCTTCAAGGGCCTTCGCTACGGCGCGCCGCCCACCGGACCCTTGCGTTTTCACCCGCCGCGAAGGCCCTCGCCGTGGTCGGAACCGGCCTCGGCCCTGGCTCTGGGCGCGCCAGCGATCCAGGCCGGCCTGCCGCCTGGCGAGGTCACCGGCGGGCGCGGAGCGGGCGATCCGCCAGCGCCCGGCCAACCGGGAACCGACGAGGACTGTCTGTTCATCAACCTGTGGACGCCCGGACTCGACGCCGGCTCGCGCCCGGTGATGGTCTGGTTGCATGGCGGCGGCTTCGCCAATGGTTCGGGCGGAGCGGCGATGTACGACGGCGCCGCTCTGGCCCGCCGCGGCGACGTGGTTACGGTGACTGTGAACCACCGGCTCAATCTATTCGGCTTTTTGCACTTGGGAGACCTCGGTGGCGATCCTTCCTCGGGCCAAGCCGGCATGCTGGACATCGTCCTGGTCCTAGAATGGGTCCGCGACAACATCGCCGCCTTTGGCGGTGATCCTGCCAACGTCACCATTTTTGGAGAGAGCGGCGGCGGGGCGAAGGTTTCCATGCTGCAGGCGATGCCGGCGGCTCGCGGACTGTTCCACAAGGCCATCATCCAAAGCGGTCCCGGCTTGCGCGCCGTTCCGCGCGAAAAGGCGACCAAGACGGCCCGCGCTCTGCTGGCGGCCCTGGGGGTGGAACCGGGCGATCTCGCCAAGCTTGAGCGCACGCCGGCGACGACGATCCAGGCGGCCGCCGCGACCCTGAAGAGCGACCGCCTGATGAGCGCCTTTTCTCCCTGCGTCGATGGCGTGGCGCTGGCCCGCGACCCCTTCCATCCCGACGCTCCGGAGATGTCGGCCGACGTGCCCCTGATGATCGGCACCAACAAGGACGAGACCACCCTCTTTCTGCGCGGCGACGCCAAGTTTGGCGAATGGACCGAGGCCGATCTGATGGAGCGCGCTCAAGTCGCGGCGGGTGACAAGGCTGAAGCCCTGGTGGCGCGCCTGCGCTTCGCCTTTCCCGACTACTCGCCCACCCACCTGATCTGCGCGGTGCAGACGGTAATGATGATGTGGATCAATTCGGTGACCCTGGCCGAGCGCAAGGCGGCGCGGAAGGCCGGTCCGGTCTATATGTACAGGCTTGACTGGGAGACGCCCGTGGCCCGCGGGACTCTCAAGTGCCCGCATGCCCTGGAAATTCCCCTGGTGTTCGACAATGTCGAAGCCGCCCGCGGCTTCGTCGGTCGCGGAGAAGAGCCGCAACTCCTGGCCGACCAAATGGCGCCGGCGTGGCTGGCGTTCGCCCGCACGGGAGATCCGAATACATCGGCCCTTCCCCACTGGCCGGCCTACAGTGACAAACTTCGCTCGACCATGATCTTCGATCTGGAAAGCCGGGTGGAGCGGGATCCGATGTCGCAGGTGAGGCGTCTGCTGCAGGCCTGAGGAGGGTCGTCCGCCTCTAGGCGTCGAAGACGATCACCGAGCGGGCGATCTGGCCGGTCTTCATTTCTGCGAAGGCGTCGTTGACCTCTTCAAGCTTGATGCGCCGCGAAATCATCTCATCGAGCTTCAGCTTGCCCGCCAGATACATATCCACCAAGCGCGGCATATCGACGGGAAAATGGTTCGAGCCCATGGCCGAGCCCTGAATCCTCTTCTCGCCAAGGAAGGCGTAGCCGGGAATCTCCACCGTCTGGCCGACGGGGATCATGCCGATCACATTGGCCGTCCCGCCCCGGCGCAGCATGCCGAAAGCCTGTTCGGTGGTCTTTTTCAGGCCCACGGCCTCAAACGACTGGTGCACGCCGCCCTTGGTCATTTCCATCACCTCTTTCACCGGATCGGTGTCGGAAGCGCAGATGAAATCGGTGGCCCCGAAGTGCTTGGCCATGTTGTCCTTGGACTTGGACATGTCGATGGCGATGATGCGGCCAGCGCCGGCGATGGCCGCGCCGTTGATGGCCGCCAGCCCGACGCCGCCACAGCCGATCACGGCCACCGTCTCGCCCGGCCGCACCTTGGCGGTGTGGAACACCGAGCCCACGCCGGTCATCACCGCGCAGCCGATCAGGGCGGCGCGGTCCAGCGGCATGTCCTTGCGGATGGCGACGCAGGCGTGCTCGTGGATCAGCATCTGCTCGGCGAAACTCGACAAATTGAGATACTGCAGCATCGGCCCCTTTTCCTGCGACAACCGCGGCTCATCGTCGGCGCCCCGTTTGGTTTCGGGGCTGACACACAGGCTCATGTGGCCGGTCAGGCAAAACTCGCAGTGACCGCAAAAGGCCGACAGACAGGTGATCACGTGATCGCCGGCCTTCACCGTGCGCACTTCGGAGCCGATCTGTTCGACCACTCCGGCGCTCTCGTGCCCGAGCACGGCGGGCAGGGGATGGGGATAGGAGCCCTCGATAAAATGCAGGTCTGAGTGGCAGACCCCGGCGGCGGCGGTTCGGATCAAGACTTCATGCGGCCCTGGCTTGCCGATCTTGACCTCCTCAATCTGGAGCGGCGTCCTGACTTCGCGCAGTACGGCGGCTTTCATGGGCATCGATCTCCGTGCCATCGACTTGGGGAACTAGCGGTGGCTTATCGCCGTTAAGAATGGGCCCGCCAAGAGGGATTTTCGGGCGACGCGCGCCAGGCGGAGCGGCATTTTGGCCCGTTGCCCGCTTCGCCCGCCCGCCGTAAGGCTAAGCTATGCAGCGCTCGATCGTCCTTGCCGCCGTCGCCCTGGTCGCCCTCGCGGCGGCCGGCTGCGCCGACGAGCAGCTGGGTCTCGAAGGGCTGACGGAGCCGCCACCCCCGCCGTCGTTGCCTTCCTACGAATCGCAATCGCCCACGACCTTCCAGGCGCGCGACTTCGCCTGGTCAGCTCACCCAGGTCCCGCTTCGATTTTCGGCGCAATGGCCTACCACATCGGCGCGGCGCGTTATTCCTGCCAGGGGGGCGACGTCCTGCTCACCCCCGAGACGGCATGGAGTCGCCGCCGGATGGTCATCCTCTATGGCTCAGCCATCTCCGCCGCAGTGCCGGTTTCCATCGTCCGCGCCCGCACTCCTTCTGCCCCAAGCGGCGACTACGCGCGCTATGTGCGCAAGACGACCTGCAACGATTCCAATCATTTCAGCTTCGAGAATTTGCCGCCGGGCGCGTGGTTCGTCATCACCATCGCCAAGCCGATGGATGGGCCGGGTGAAGACGTCGCCGTGACCCGGCGCGTCGAGACCCGGGGCGGCCCGCGGTCGGTGACGCTGTACTGAGCGCGCCCTAAAGTGACGGGGGCCTTCCGCGCGCTGCGCCTTTTCAAGACCGACGCCGGCCAGGAAGCACGCTTGGTTGAGCTTGGCGACGACGATCTGATGGACGGCGATGTCACCGTGCGCATCGACTATTCCACCCTCAACTACAAGGATGCGCTTGCCCTGACCGGCAAGGCGCCGGTGGTGCGCGTTTGGCCGCTTACCCCGGGGATCGATTTTTCCGGCGTGGTCGAGACCTCGTCGCACGCGGAATTCACGGCCGGCGACCGTGTGGTGCTCAACGGCTGGGGTGTCGGCGAGACCCATCATGGGGGTCTGGCTCAGAAGGCGCGGGTCAAGGGCGACTGGCTGATCAAGGCGCCCGGAGCCATTTCCAACGCCCAGGCCATGGCCATCGGCACCGCCGGCTACACCGCCATGCTCTGTGTGCTGGCGCTCAAGCGCGGCGGGGTGACGCCGGACAAGGGCGATATTTTGGTCACGGGCGCGGCCGGGGGGGTCGGCGGAGTAGCCATCGCAGTCCTGGCCAAGCTGGGCCACCGCGTCATCGCTTCCAGCGGGCGCAAGGATACCGAGGGCGCCTATCTCACCGGTCTGGGCGCCGCCGAGATCATCGATCGCGAGGAGCTTGCAACGCCGGGCCGGCCCTTGGGCAAGGAGCGCTGGGCCGGGGCGGTCGACGCGGTGGGCAGCCACACCCTAGCCAATGTGCTCGCTCAGACGCGCTACGGCGGCGTCGTCGCCGCCTGCGGCCTGGCCCAGGGCATGGATTTGCCGGCGTCCGTGGCGCCCTTCATCTTGCGCGGCGTCACCCTGGCGGGAATCGACTCGGTAATGCGCCCCAAGGCCGATCGCCTGGAGGCATGGGACCGCCTGTCCCGCGATCTCGATCTGGCCAAGCTGCGGGCGATGACCGTGCCGGCAACGCTGCGTGAGGTTCCGGCTC
This sequence comes from Caulobacteraceae bacterium, assembly GCA_003161535.1. Lineage (GTDB taxonomy): Bacteria > Pseudomonadota > Alphaproteobacteria > Caulobacterales > Caulobacteraceae > Acaudatibacter. Next base: position 14,620 of record PMOM01000287.1, read on the forward strand.
TCGCCTCCGCCATCCTCGCCGGCCAGGTGCGCGGACGGGTGCTGGTGGACGTCAACGCCTAGGCCGCAACGGGCCCCGCGCCACTAGGGCGCGAGGGGTCCCAAGGCATCCTTCAGCGGGCCAAGCCACGGCTCATAATTGCGCCATTGCTCCAGCCCCTCGCGGAAGATGGGCTGGCGAACCTGCTCGGAACTGGCCGTGCGTACAGCCCGCTCATTTTCATAAAAGCGCAGACACGCCGGCTCGAAAGGCAGGCCGCAATGGTCCAAGAGGCGGCGGACCTGGCCCTCGGTATCCTCCACCATCTCTTCATAAGCGACCCGATGCATCCGCCCCGGCAGGACGGCGTCAAAGTGGACCATCAGCTCGACATAGTCGCGGTAATAGCGGCCGACCTCGGTCAGGTCGTAGGAAAAAGCCTGTCCCCGCGCGAAGTGCTGTTTGAAGGCCGAAAAGCAAGCCGCCATGGGCGACCGGCGCGCATCGATGATCTTAGCCGCAGGCAGGATCAGGTGGATGAGGCCGAGGTGCTGGAAGTTGTTGGGCATTTTGTCGATGAAGAAGGGCCGATCGAGCTTTCGCTGAATGCGCGTGGCCTCGACGAAGCGCTCGCCCAGCGCCGTGAGATCCTCGGCGTCAAGATCGGCGAGCAACTCGGGATACGCAGGGCCCGCGCCCTTGCGTCCGTCACGCCCCAGTCCCCTGGCCATGGCGGCGATTTCCGGCAGCTCCATGGTGCCTTCGACTTGGGAGTGACTGGCAAGAATCTGCTCGATGAGGGTCGATCCAGATCTTGGCAGCCCGACGACGAAGATCGGCGCCGTCGCGCGTGAACCCATGCCCGCCTTAGCCGCGAAAAACGTCTCCGTGAACAGGGCCTTTGAGCGGCGCATCTGGGCCGTCGTTTCATCGGCATCGTAGTGGATTTCGGCTCGCCGAAGCTTGGCGCCGGCCGCATAGTGCTCGAACGAGGCGGCGTAATCGCCGGCGTCCTCCCGCGCCTTGCCGAGCGCATAGTGCAGGTGAAAGCGATCCTCGGTGGTGAGCTCTGGGCTCTCAAGCTGCGCCCTCATCGCCGCTTCCTCGCTCTTGGTGAAGCGGACGGTTTTGAGGTTGGCGAGGCTCCAGTAGGCTTCCCCCAGCTTGGGCGCCATGGCCAGGCAGCGCTGGTAGGCGGAGACGCCTTCGGCGCGGCGTCCGGCGGTTCGTAGCGCGTGGCCATAGCTTAGCCAGATCTTCGGCTGGTCGGGATATTCCGCCAGGACACTTTCATAGATCTCGATGGCGCGATCGTATTCGCCCACCAGACCGAGCGCGGCGGCCATTAGGTTGCGATAGGTCGGATCGCGCGGCTCATCGGCCAGCAGATGCTCGATCTGGGGGATGGCCTCGGCCGCCTTCTGCTGGCGGTAGAGGACGATGGCGTAGTTGTGTCGCGCGCCGATGAAGCTTGGGCTGAGCTCCAGGCAGCGGCGCAGCAGGTTCTCGGCGTCTTCATAGCGACCCAGGCGGGTGCCCGCTTCGGCCAGCATGCGGATGGCCGCCACGTCGGTTGGGAAGTCCTTCAGATGATCGCGCAGCAGGCGCTCGGCCACGGCCAGATCGTCCTCGCAGAGGGCTTGGGCGGCCCGCATCAGCAGGGGATCGTTCACCGAGGCGCGGATGTGCTGGGCGTAGGCGGCGTCGGCGCCGCCGGTGTCGCCCGCCAGGATCAGCTGGTCTCCAAGCGCTCGCCAGGCCTCGGGCATGTCGGGCTTGAGCCTTACCGCGCGTCGAAAGTCCGCCATCGCCGCGGTTTCCTCGCCCAGCGCCAAGTGCGCCATGGCCAGTTCGTAGTGCGTGCTCGCCGAGGCGGGCTGGGCCTTGGCCAGAAGCGTCAGAACCGCGCATGCGGCGAGCGGATCGCCCTTGCGGCGCCGCGCCGCGCCCAGGATCAGCAGGGCCCGGGGATCGCCCGGGACCACCTTCAGGATTTCCTCCGCCTGCCGCTCGGCGAGCGCCGGACTGGCGATGAGCAGCTTGGACGCGTGGTCGAGCGCCGTGGTCAGTGAGCCGGCGGGCGCCTCGGCCTTCGGCGCCATTTCGAAAGGTCCTCTAGAATTTCTGGCCGATCCGGATACCGACGGTGAGCGGCTGGATCGGCACCACATAGACCGCCGCGGGCACGCCGGGATAGCCCACGCCGCAGATGGCGGTGGTGCAGGGCGTGTAGCGATTGAGCTGGCCGCGGCTGTCGAAGGCGTTTTTGATGAACAGCTCCACCGACACATGATCCTTCTCGGCCCCCACGGCGAAGTCCGCCGTCGCGTAGCCGGGCATGGTTCCCAGCACCGCGTTGTCAGCGGTTCGCAGGCCGACGAAGGTCATCGTCTGATAGAGCACCGAACCCTGCACGTGGGCGTTCCATCCGGCCGCTTCGAAGGTGTAGCGCGCGGTGAGGTTGCCCTTGAATCTGGGCGTGTACGGGAGCTGCTGACCCTTCAACGCCTGGGCCGCGTTGTTGGCGCAGGTCGGAATGACCAGTCCCGTCGCCGGATCGGCGCCGCAGAAGTTCGAGGTCAG
>PMOM01000234.1 GCA_003161535.1 Caulobacteraceae bacterium
GCCTTCTTGACCAGGGCGTCAAGCTCCAGCTGGCCGACGAGACCCAGGGACACCGGGTCCACCGGCTTGACGTTGGCGGCGTTCCAATGGGTGCGGTTGCGGACCTGATCGATGGTCGACTTGGTGGTGCCCAGGACCTTGGAGATTTGCGCGTCGCTGATTTCGGGATGATTTCGCACGAACCAGGCGATGGCGTCGGGGCGATCCTGCCGGCGCGACACCGGCGTGTAGCGCGGCGCCTTCTTGGTCGGCTTGAGAAGCTCGGCGTGCCGGCTCTTCTGGGCTTTCATGAGATATTTCGGATCGGCCTGGGCGGCGTCGAGCTCCTCGCGGCTGAGCTGGCCATTGGAGATCGGATCGGCGCCGCGAATGTCCCGCGCCACTTCGCCGTCGGCGATGCCCTTCACTTCCAGGGGATGCAGGCCGCAGAAGTCGGCGATCTGCTCGAAGGTCATGGAAGAGTTGTCGACCAGCCAGACGGCGGTGGCCTTGGGCATCAGGATGTCGGTCATGACGGTGTCCTCAAAACAGCGGCGCCCGGCCTTGCGGCCGGGCGGGTTATCATCCGCGGATATAGGAGCTTCGCGGCGCCAATGGAACCGCATTCTTGGAATTGAGAGGGTCTACAGCCGCAGGCGGCCCTCAAGCACCGTCACCGCGGAGCCTCGCAGAAGCACCCGCTCGCCCCTTTGCTCACATTCCACATTCGCGCCGCGGCCAGGATAGGCCTGATGGAAACGCAGGCGCGCGCGACCCAGTTTCGCCCCCCACAGCGGGGTGAGGATGCAGTGCAGGGAGCCGGTCGCCGGGTCCTCCGCGATCCCCGATCCGGGCGCGAAAAAGCGGCTCACCACGTCGTATCCCGACCCCTCCGCGGCCGCCGCCGTCACCCCGACGTTGCCCCGGCCCTGCGTCGCCGCGCTGGAGATCGGCTTGAGTGCGCCGATATCGGGCGTCAAGCCGCGCACGGCGCCCTCGGAATCCAGGATNNGCGAGGCCATCCGGCGCCGCGACGCGCTTTGGCGGGCTGGCGGGAAGGTCCATTTCGTAACCCCGCTCCGCGCGCGCGACGCGCAACGGTCCCGAAAGGGTGTCGAACCTGATCTCGCTGGACGGGGCCCCCATCTCGACTAGCACGGCGTGACCGCTGGCCAGCGTCGCGTGACCGCATAGGGGAACTTCCAGCATGGGCGTGAACCAGCGCAGACCAAAGCGGGCGGCGTCATCGGTCTTCAGCAGAAAGGCGGTCTCGGCCTGGTTGTTCTCGGCCGCCAGGGCCTGCATCCAGGCGTCGGCGGGCCAAGCGTCAAAGGGCTCCACCACGCAGGCCGGGTTGCCCTTGAACGGTTCGGAGGCGAAGGCGTCGATGGTCCACTGGCGCATGGGCCGATCCTCTCCCATTGGCCGCAAGAGGCGGAATTGGGGACGGCTACATCATCGGGCCCGCCCTGGCGAGCGCCGGTCCTGATGCTCCACCGTGACCTCCGGCCATCGCGACTTGGCGTTTTGCACCGTGCGCGCGAAGCCGGCCGATGGGCGCAGGGGGTTGGGGCGCAGGCGCATGGCGAAGAGATCCTCCAGGCCGAAGGGGGCGACGATGGTCAGATCGTCATTGGCCCCAAGGCGAACGCCCACGGCGAAGGTGGCGGCGGTGAAGCGAGAGAGGGCTTCGGCGGTGTTGGCCAGCGGCGAATAGGCTTCGCCGAAGTGGTCTTCGAACCACAGGTGGACGCGGGCCTGATTGCGCACCTCGACCATGTCCCGAAGCGGCGGCTCGAAGGCGGCGGCGACGCGGCGGATGACGCGATCCTCGGCTTCGTAGGAGGTGTCGGCGGCGTCGAAATAGGCCAGGTCATAGTCCCTTATGCCGTGTTCGATCGGCCGGCCGGTGAGGCGGTTCCACACAGGCTGATAGACGGCGCCGGAAAACACCAGCCAGTCGGGAAGCCGGAGGTCGCGGGCCCCGGCCAGCACCCGCATCAGCCCCGGCGCCTCCACGAGGATGGCCTTCAGCCGCGTTTCAAGATCGATCATCGGTCCCGCATCGGCCAGGCGTGGTCGAGGGGGCCGTGGCCGCCGCCCAGGCCCGGCGCGCGACGGATGGCTTCTGCGGTGTAGTCCCAGGCGCGGGCCACCGCGCGATCCAAGGCCAGGCCCTGGGCCAGTCCGGCGGCGCAGGCGGAGGCCAGGGTGCAGCCGGTGCCGTGGGTGTGGCGCGTGGCAAGGCGCGGACCCTCGAAGCGGGTTTCTCCGGCGGAGCTCATCAGTACATCGATCACCCGATCGCCCGCGATATGGCCGCCCTTCATCAACACGGCGCCGGCTCCTAGGCCAAGGAGCGCCTCGCCGGCCCGGCGCAGGTCGTCGGTGGTCTCGACGATGAGGCCGGTGAGAGCCGCGGCTTCCGGGGCATTGGGCGTGAGCAGCGCGGCGCGGGAGATCAGCCTGGCGCGCAAGACCTTGACCGCGCCTGGTTCAAGCAGACCCCGACCGCCCTTGGCGACCATCACCGGATCGATCACCGCCGCAATTGTCGCCGCGCGGTCCAACAGCCGAGCCACCGCCTCCGCCATTGCGGCCGAGCCGAGCATGCCGATCTTGATGGCGTCGGCGCCGATGTCGTCCAGGACCGCGCGGGCCTGCGCTTCCAGCAAATCCGGCGCCAGGAGGTGGACGGCTCGCACCCCGTGGGTGTTCTGCACAGTGATCGCGGTGATCGCCGTGGCGGCATAGGCCCCCAAGGCGGTAAGGGTTTTGATGTCGGCCTGAATGCCCGCTCCGCCTCCGCTGTCGGAGCCGCCTATGACCAGCACCCGGCCGCGCGCTTCAGGCATACGAGCCCGCTTCCTCGATGGCCGCCGTCATGGCCAGGGCTTGGACGGTCTCGCGCACATCGTGGACGCGCACCATGGACGCGCCCGCCCGGGCGGCGGCGAGAGCCACGGCGAGGGAGGCGGCCAGCCTATCCGAAGGCTCTTTGGCGCTGGGATCGATGGCGCGGATGAAACCCTTGCGGCTGGCGCCCACCAGCACTGGAAAACCTAGGCCGACGATGCTGTCCAACGCGCCCAGCAAAGCAAGGTTGTGCGCGGCCGTCTTGCCAAAACCGATCCCCGGATCGAGCCAAATCGCTTGGCGCGCCACCCCCGCCGCCTCGGCCGCCTGGGCCCGGCCCGACAGGAACGAAGTCACCTCGCCGACGACGTCATCATAGCGGGGGTCGGCCTGCATGGTGCGAGGCTCGCCCTGCATGTGCATCAGCACCACCGCGCAGCCCAGCTCGGCGCAGACGGCCAGGCCCTCGGGCGAGGCCCCAAGGGCCGTCACATCGTTCCACAGGCTCGCGCCGGCGCCGATGGCCGCGCGCGCCACGGCTGGCTTCATGGTGTCGATGGAGAGTGGGATGTTGCTGATGGCGCGAATGGCCTCGATGAGAGGAAGGACCCGGGCCATCTCCTCGGCCTGGCTCACCGGCTCCGCGCCCGGGCGGCTGGATTCGCCGCCAACGTCCAGCCAATCGGCCCCTTCGTCGATCAGTCGCTGCGCGGTGGCGAGGCCGGCGGGCCGGCCGCCATCGGAAAAACTATCGGGGGTGGTGTTGAGAATCCCCATCACCAAGGGAAATTTGACGCTTCGCCGGGTGACCAAGGCCTAGGCCAATTCGGGATCCGGGCGCGGCGCGAGGGGAACCGACACCCTCGGGCCGGCGGGAGAGCGATGTTCGGGCTCGTCGCGGTTGGGTTTCACGCCCTTGATGACGCCGACGATTTCCTCGCCTGAAAGAGTTTCGTATTCCAGCAGGGCCTTGGCCACGGTGTGAAGGTCTTCGATCCGCTCGGTGAGGATGCGGCGCGCCTCGTCGAAGGCGGTCTGCACCAGGCGGCGCACTTCCAGGTCGATCTTCTGGGCGGTGTCTTC
>PMOM01000295.1 GCA_003161535.1 Caulobacteraceae bacterium
AGCGCCGAGCTGGCGCGTCTGGCGCGGCGCCTCGAGCCCCAGCGTGATCGCGTGGTGGCCATCGATGTTCCCAGCGGCCTGTCGGGCGACACCGGCAAGTTCGTCGGGGCGGCCAGCTTCAGCGCCGGCCTGACCATCACTTTTCATCGCCGCAAGCCGGCGCACGTCCTGCAGCCGGGCAGGGGTGCGTGCGGGGACGTGGTGGTCAGCGATATCGGTCTTGAGTCAGCGCCCACCCAGCTGTTCGAGAACACGCCATCGCTGTGGCTCGGCCGCTATCCGTGGCCCGCGGTCGGCGCCTACAAATACACGCGCGGCCGGCTGATCGTGGTCAGCGGCGAGGCCTGGAGCACAGGGGCGGCGCGCCTTGCGGCGCGGGCTGCCCTGCGTATCGGCGCGGGACTGGTGACCCTGCTGTCGCCGCCGGAAGCCTTGATGGTCAATGCCGCCCATCTCGAAGCAGTGATGCTGCGTCCCTTCGAGACCGAGCTGGAGCTGGAAGCGGCGGCGGGCGATGCCGAAGCGGCGGTGATCGGACCGGCGGCGGGGATCACCGAGGCGACGCTATCGAATGTTTTGGCGCTCGCCCGCACCGGGGCCGCTCTGGTGATTGACGCCGACGCCCTGAGCGTGTTTCGCGATGAGCCTGAAGAGCTCTTTTCGGCGCTGGATCGCGACGACGTGCTGACCCCCCACCCAGGCGAGTTTGAGAGGGTGTTCCCAGGCCTCTTGAAGAGCGCGCCCGAGCGGATCACGGCGGCCCGAACGGCGGCGGCGCGCGCCCAGGCGGTGGTTCTGCTCAAAGGGCCCGACACGGTGATCGCGGGGCCCGACGGGCGGGCGGCGGTGAATCTGAACGGCTCGTCCTGGTTGGCGACGGCCGGATCGGGCGACGTGCTCGCCGGCCTGATCGGTGGCCTCATCGCCCAGGGCATGGAGAGTTTCGAGGCCGCCTGCGCCGGCGTGTGGATCCACGCCGCCTGCGCCGACCACTTCGGTCCTGGATTGATCAGTGAGGACTTGCCTGGCCTCGTGCCCATGGTGTTGAAGCAACTGCGGGGGCCAGTCGCTTGAGGGGCCGCGACGTTGGTAATGGGAAAAGATCATGAGAACAGTCATCAGGACCATACTCGCCGCCGGCTGCGCCCTGGCCTTGATCGCCTTGACCGCGCCGATGGCGTCCGCCCAGATTCATCACCATCGACGCGGCCTCGCCGCCGCCCCGGCCGCCGCTCATCACCGCCATCACCCTCAGCATCGGGCCGCCGTTCGGTCGGTGGGTTCGCCGCGCCTTCACGGTCGCCATCGCGCGGCCGCCGCCGTCCGGGGGGCCCCGCGTCACCACCAGTTGAGAAGTCGCGCCCATCAAACCATCACGACGCTCCACCGCCATGGCCGCGGTCGATACGACACCGGACGCGCGTCCGGCCGGCGGCACGCTCGCGTCGGCCGGCACATTCATCGGCAAGCGGCCGCGGCGCCGCGCCAGCGCCGTCATGCGGCGTTGTGCCAGAGCGTGATGGTCCATCGCCATTGGGTGCAGCGCTGCCGCTGATGGCGGTGACATGGCGATGAATGTCGACAGGCCCAAGGACCGAGGCCTCCCATCTGCGGCATAGCGGGCGTCATCCGACCGCGCCGAGGCGACGGAGACGGCGAGGGCGTCGTGCGCGCCATGCTGGGCGCCATCGGACACCGCGGACCCGACGACGAGGGGGTGTGGAGCGAAGGCGGCGCGTGCCTGGGTCACCGGCGCCTGTCGATCATCGATCTGTCGGCCGCCGGCCACCAGCCGATGATTTCGAGTTGCGGCCGCTATGTCCTGACCTTTGGCGGCGAGATTTACAATTTCGCCAGCCTGCGCGGCGAGGTCGAAGCGGCGGGGCCCATTGCCTGGCGGGGACATTCCGACACCGAGGTTTTCCTCGAAGCCATCGCGCGCCTGGGGATCGAACGGGCGCTAGAGCGCGCCTATGGCATGTTCGCCGTCGCCCTTTGGGATCGCCAGGAACATACCGCCTATCTCGCCCGCGATCGTTTCGGCGAAAAGCCCCTTTATTACAGCACTCATGGCGGCGACCTGATCTTTGCTTCGGAACTCACCGCCATGGAGCGGGCGCCCGGCCTCCCTCGGGAACTGGCCGGCGACGCTCTGTCGCTGTTTTTTCGCTACGGTTACATTCCCGCGCCGTTTTCGATCTACCAGGCGGTGAGCAAGCTGCCGCCTGGCTGTCTGCTCACCTGGCGCGAGGGAGTGAACCCCAGCATCGCGCCCTATTTCTCGGTCGCCCGCCTCATCGAGGCTGGCCGGGCCGACCGGCTTGGCGATCCTGAGCTTGCCGTCGAAGCGCTCGATCGCCTGCTTCGCGAGGCGGTGGGCGAGCAGATGGTCGCCGATGTGCCCCTGGGCGCGTTCCTTTCGGGCGGAATCGACTCCTCCTTGGTGGTGGCGATCATGCAGGCGGTCGGCAAGCAGCCGGTCCGGACTTTCACCATGGGCTTCGAATCGCCGGAGTTCGACGAAGCGCCCTACGCCCTGGCGGTGGCCCGCCACCTGGGGACCGATCACACCGAGCATTACGTCACCCAATCGGACGCCCAGGCCATTGTCCCGCGGCTCGGCGAGTTGTTTGACGAACCCTTCGCCGACGCCTCCCAGATCCCGACCTTCATGATCAGCCAGATGGCGCGAAGAGACGTGACCGTCTGCCTCACCGGTGATGGCGGCGACGAAATGTTTGGCGGCTATGTGCGCTATGTTGGCGCGCCGCGATTGTGGGGCGCTATTCGCGGACTGCCCTTGCGCGGGCTGGCCAGCCGGGCGCTGACGGCGCTGCCTTTGGGCCTCGTGAACCGGGGTCTGTCGTTTCTGGGACCGCTAGCGCGCCAATACACCGCCAGGGGCGCCTTGGCCCCCAGCCTGCGACGCGCGGCCGGCTGGCTCGCGGCCCGTGACCGGGACGATCTGTATGAGCGGACCATGACCGCCTGGTCGCGGCCGGATCGACTGCTGACGCAGCCATCGTCCGCGGAACGAACTTGGCGACCGAGCGCGCCTGTATTTGGGTCGCACTTGGAGCGCATGCTGTGGCGTGACGCGGTCGATTATCTGCCGGGCGACATTCTCTGCAAGGTGGATCGCGCCGCCATGGCCAATAGCCTGGAGACCCGCGCGCCCATGCTCGACGCGCGAATCGCCGCCTTCGCCTGGCGGGCGCCGGATTCCATGAAAATTCGCGGGAGCGAGACCAAGTGGCTGCTTCGTCAGGTACTTGACCGCTATGTGCCCAGGCGCCTGATCGACCGGCCCAAAATGGGTTTTTCGGTCCCCTTGCATGGCTGGCTCACTGGCGACCTGCGCGAATGGGCACAAAGCCTTCTAGATCCGGCCGTCATTGCTCGCCAAGGCATGCTGAATGCGGACGTCATCGCCAAGGTCTGGCGCCGCTATCTCGCGGGCGATTCATCGGCTGATCATCAGGTCTGGTCGCTGCTGATGTTCCAATCCTGGATGGCGGCGCGCCGCCGGTANNCGATTGGAACGGCGAAGCTTCTTACGGATTATGGGATCATGACACGCACCGGCAATCCCCACGCGACGGCGCTCCTGATGAGCGTCGCGGCGGTCACGCTCACGCTCGCGGCCTGCAACAAACCGGCGCAGACAGCCGCGGTCGGCCCCCAAGCCGCGACGCCTGGCGAGCTGTCGGCGACGCCAGTCGCCTTTCCGCCTCCCGCGCTTCCCGTCTATGAACAGCCGCCCGCCCCCGGCGATGGCTATATCTGGACGCCAGGGGATTGGCGCTGGGACGATTCAACGAGCGACTACTATTGGGTCCCGGGCACCTGGGTTCTTCCACCTCGCTCCGGACTTCTCTGGACTCCGGGTTATTGGGATAACGTCGGAGGTTCATATCAATTTCATAACGGGTACTGGGGTTCACACGTTGGATTTTATGGTGGAATTAACTATGGCTACGGCTATACGGGCTCCGACTACCAGGGGGGTTATTGGCAGGGGAACAGTTTTTACTACAATAGAGCCGTCAATAACGTTTCAAATAGGCGTGTGACCAACACCTACAACAAGACCGTATTCCAGAACGCCAACGCCAATCGGGGAAGCTTTAATGGCCCAGGCGGCGTCTCGGCGCGACCGACGCCGCAGCAAATGGCCGCCGCTCGGGACGTCCAACTGGCCCGCACGCCGATGCAGACACAGCACGTCCAGACGGCGAGAACGCAGCCCTCGCTACGGGCGAGCTTCAATCACGGCAGGCCGAACATCGCGGCGACGGTCCAACCAGGCCGGTTTAGCGGCCCGGGCGTAGTGCCGGCGACGCGCGCGGCGGTTCCCTACAATCGCCCCGCGGGAATGCCCCGGCCGGGAACTCCCTTCGTTCGTCCAGGCGACACAGCCCGGCCCGCCCCAGATGTTGTTCGCCCTGCACCTGCGGCCAGGCCTTTCGAGCGGACGGCCAACCGACCGGCGGGGTCGCCGGCGCCCAATCCGGCCATCGCCCGGCCGCCAGCGCGTCAGGCGTCCATGCAAGCGCCCCCGCCTCGGCCGTCAACGCCACGCGCCGCGCCACCCGCACAAACCAAACCTCAAGACGCGCAACGCAAGCGGGATAATTCCGGCCCTCATTGAGCTTGGCGCGGCGGCCCCGCTGATCTGGATCCAGCAGTCTCGATTGCGACTCTCGCTCGTGCGATTCTTGGCCTAGACTCCCGTGGCAGAAGGATTGCCGCATGCGAATCCTGAGTATCGCGCTCGCCTCCGCCCTTCTTGCGGGCGCTCCCGCGAGCGCCGACCCCAACGCCGCCACCGCTTGGTTCAACCTCTGCGCCACCGCGTACAATACCGGTGACACGGAGGCCGCGCTCAAAGCCTGTGATCGAGCCATAGCCGCTGACCCGGGGAAGGCGGATGCCTGGTTCATCAAGGGCAGCGTCTTGTTCGGCATGGCTCCGTTGGACAGGGCCGGCCGCATGGCGGCGCCGCCCGGCACAACGCAGACGCTTCAAAAATACCTTGAGATCGCGCCCAGCGGCGCCCACGCCGGCGACGTCAAGGAGATGCTCGATTATCTCGCCACACACCAAAAATAGATTCGCGCGCCTCACGCCTTCAATCCAAGCGCCATTGCGATCGTCATTCGTTTCGCCTCTAAGGGCGTCTTGATCAGAGCGGATGTGGCGGAACTGGTAGACGCACTGGATTTAGGTTCCAGCGCCGTAAGGCGTGGAGGTTCGAGTCCTCTCATCCGCACCATTCTGGCTTCTGGTCGCGCGCGCCACCGCAGGACTTGAGAGCCCGACTTCAGCGTGACATAAGAGCCGCTGCCTTCGCGCCGCCGGCCAGGACGGATCTTGGCGGCGGCGTTTTACTTGGCGCCGGGCCGGACGCGCGTCCGACACTTAGGATGCTTGATGCAAGTTGTTAAAAAATCCGGCGAGGGCCTTAGCCGCAACTACGGGGTCAAGGTCCCGGCGAAGGAACTGGGGGCGGCCCTCGACGCCAGGATCGCCGAAATCCTGCCCACGCTGAATCTCAAGGGATTTCGCCCGGGCAAGGTGCCGCAGGCGCATGTGCGACGCCTCTACGGCAAGGCCCTGATGGGCGAAGTCATCGAAAAGACGCTCAGCGAGACCTCCCAGAAGGTTCTCGCCGACAACAAGCTGCGTATCGCCATGCAGCCCGACCTGAAACCGCTGTCGGACATGGCCCAGGTGATCGCCGGGCGAGAAGACCTGTCTTACGATCTCGAGGTCGAGGTCATGCCGGAATTTGATCCGATCGACGTCGCCAAACTGAAGCTCACCCGCCTGGTTTACGCGCCACCGCAGGCGGAACTGGACGAGGCCATGGCTGAGCTTGTGGCCCAGAATCGCACCTATGAGCCCCGTGTTGGCAAGGGCGCCAAAGCCAGGCAGGGCGATCAGCTCGCCATCGACTTCATCGGCCGCATCAATGGCGAGCCCTTCGAGGGCGGCGCGGCCGACGACGCCGAGCTGGTGCTCGGGACCGGCCAGTTCATCCCCGGTTTCGAAGAGCAGCTTGAGGGCGCGGCGGCGGGCGACGATGTGGTCGTCAAGGTCGCCTTTCCGTCCGACTATACGGCCGAGCGCCTCGCCGGGAAATCCGCGGTCTTCGATGTCAAAGTCAAGGTCGTCCGGGCGCCCAAGGCGGCCAAGGCCGACGACGCCCTGGCCCAGCGACTTGGCCTGACCGACCTGGCCGCTCTCAAGGCCGCCGTTCGCCAAAGTATCGAGGGGCGATATCAGGAGGCGTCACGCTTCAAGCTCAAACGCGCCCTTCTCGACACTCTGGATGGGAAACATCGCATTCCCCTGCCGCCGCGCATGGTCGAGGCGGAGTTCGAGGGCATCTGGAGCCAGGTCGAGAAGGAAAAGTCCGAGGGTCAGGACTCTCCAGAGGACGCCGGAAAATCCGATGAAGAATTGCGAGGCGACTATCATCAGATCGCCGAGCGCCGGGTTCGCCTCGGGCTGGTGCTCGCCGAGATCGGCCGGCGCGAGAACGTCACCGTTACCGACGCCGAACTGAGCGACGCCATGCGCGCCGAAGCCATGCGCTATGGCGACCAGGCCCAGCAGATGTTCGATCTGTTGCGTCAGAACGCCAACGCCCAGACCCAGATCCGCGCGCCGCTCTATGAGGAAAAGGTGGTCGATTTGATTCTCGGCCGCGCCACGGTGAAGGAGCGGGCTGTCTCCAAGGAAGAGTTGCTGAAGGAAGACGAACTTCCCGAAGGATTTGGCCACGATCACGACCACGATCACAACCACGATCATGGGGACCATCACCATCACGGCCATGCCCACGGCGCGGCGAGGTCGAAGGCGCGAGCGCCGGTGAAGTCGGCCGCCAAGACCAAGGCGCCCAAGAGCGTTGCCCCGCAATCCGCCAAGGTTCGCGCGCCCGCGAAGCTCAAGGCGGCCAAATCGAAGGCGTCGAAACCGAAGGCTTAAGCGGAGAGGCGCGCCGCCCTTGCATCCCGGCGGGGGCGAGGCGATATCCAGACCTCAACCAAGAGGCCCGCCGATGACCGATTCTCTGACCACCTCGCTCAACCTCGTGCCCATGGTGGTCGAGCAGTCGAGCCGCGGCGAGCGCGCCTTCGACATTTTCTCGCGCCTGCTGCGCGAGCGCGTGGTGTTCCTCAATGGGCCGGTCGACGACGGCATGTCGGCGCTGATCTGCGCCCAGCTTCTCTATCTGGAATCCGAATTCCCGAAAAAGCAGATCGACATGTACATCAACTCCCCCGGCGGAGTGGTGACCTCGGGCCTGGCGATCTACGACACCATGCAATACGTCCGCTGCCCGGTGGCCACCACATGCATGGGCATGGCCGCCTCCATGGGCTCCTTCCTGCTGATGGCCGGGGAGCCGGGAATGCGCGTCGCCCTGCCCAACGCCCGCATCATACTTCATCAGCCGTCGGGCGGCTTTCAGGGCCAGGCCTCTGATTTCGAGCGCCACGCCGAGGACATCATCAGAACCAAACGGCGCCTGAACGAGCTTTACGCCAAGCACTGCGGCCGCAGCCTCGAGGAGGTCGAACGCACCCTCGACCGCGACCACTTCATGGACGCCGAGGAAGCCAAGGCCTGGGGCATCGTCGATCACATCTACGAAAGCCGCGCGGCGTCCGAGGCGGCCGAAAAGGACTAGCGTGGCGGCGCCTGATTCCTCTCGACGGACGAGAGGAAAACGCTCATTAGCGCTTCAGCCCGACACCAACGGGCGGAGGAAGCCTTAGGGGCCAAAAAATGAAAACCGTATTGAGCGCGCTCGCCGCGGGCGCTTGTCTGTCGTGGGCGTTTTCCGCCATGGCCGAGCCCTATGTGGATTATACGCCGCAGAAGGGCGTCACCCACGTCACGATGATCAAGGTCGACCCCAACCACATCGACGACTACCTGACGGGGTTGAGGAAAGTATGGGTCCCCGGCGAGGAGATCGCCAAGAGGCATGGGCTCATCGACTATTACGGGGTGAATGTGAAGGTGAACGCCGGCGCCGGCGTCAACGTGGTCCTGATCGAGCACTACCCGTCCATCGCCGCGCTTGATCCCGATCAGGCTCGTGACCAGGCGATTGAGAAGGAAGGCTTTGCCCTGACGTCAAAAGAACAAGGCCAGGCCATGACGAACGGCTTTGACAAGTACCGTACCTTCGTGTCCGACGACTACTATCAGTCTATAAGCTTCGGCAAGTAACCGCGCCGCCTCGCGCCCGCTCTCGCCGGACCGGCGCATGCTCTAGCCGTCGGCGAGCGCTTGGCGCGAACGCGCCATCAGTTCGACTACGCCAGCCGGATCGTCCACCTTGATCCGGTCGAAGTCCGTCGCGCCCGGCGCGCGGATGTCGGCGAATAGTCCGGCCGCGTCCTCGTGGAAGTGCAGAAACGCCTTCGAGCGAAGATAGAACACGCCCCGGCTCTTCTCTCGGAGCTGAGGATGGGCGCGCAGGCGCGCGAGCACGGGCTCCAGCCGATCGAGCGCATCGGCACCGGCATGTTTCATGGCCGTTCCCGAAAGACGCTCAATCCACCCTCCTTGGCCAAGGCGAGCATTTCGCGGTCTCCGTCGCTGTCGCCGTAGGCTGCTTCCAGGCGAACGTCCACGCCCAAGGCCGCCCGAAGACGGGCGACCTTCTCCGGGCCCCGGCAATTGGCGCCTTCGAGAGCGCCGGTCACGCGGCCCCCGGCGCCGAAGGCCAGGCGCGTCCCAATTAGATCATCGGCCTCCAGGTCCTGTGCGAATGGGGCGACGAGAATCTCCGGGGAGGCGGTGACGATGATCCGGCGCGCGCCTCGGCTCCCCCAGTTGCGCCAGCATCTCAGAGCGTCCGGACGCAACAAACCCGCGGACCACCGCGTCGCGAAGCGCCGCGCATCGGCTTCCAGCTCGGCGCGAGGAAGGCCGCTCAGAAATTGACCGATCGCCGCTGCCTTCAGGCGTCCGCGGTCGCGATGCAGACCGTAGAGGATGGCCGCCGGCGCTAGGCGCGCCAAGCCAAACCCGTAACGGGCCGCGCCC
>PMOM01000134.1 GCA_003161535.1 Caulobacteraceae bacterium
CGACCATTGGGCGTTGCGCCTGTTCGCCGAAATCCTTGGAGGGGGTATGTCGTCGCGCCTGTTCCAGGAGGCGCGCGAGCGCCTGGGCTTGGCCTACGCCATCGACGCCTATGGCGATGCCTACGCCGATGTCGGGGTGCTTGGCGTCTACGCCGGTTGNNAGCAAATCCGGGGGTTGGCCGACAAGGTGGGCGAGGCCGAACTCGCCCGCGCCAAGGCCCAGCTCAAGGCCTCCCTGTTCATGGGTCGCGAATCCCTGCTCGCCCGCGCCGAGCAGGCCGCCGGCCAGATGCTCGCCTTTGGCCGAATCCTGAGCCCGGCAAGCCTCGCCGCCGCCATCGATGGGGTGACGGCCGATGACATGGCGCGTCTGGGCGCCCGCCTCATCGCGCCTGGCCGCTCGGCGGTAAGCGTCCTGGGCCCCAAGGCGGCGATGGACGCCCCGGCCCGCTTCGAGGCGGCGCTGTTCGTCTGACCGCCCGCGTTTGGCGTCGCCGAAAATCGGCGCCAAGATGGTCGGCCATGGCTCTACTCGACTGGATCGTCCCGGACCACGACCTTCGACTCGAGGGTGAGGGTGTTCGGCTACGGCCGCACCGCACGTCGGACTATCTTCAGTGGTCCAGTTTGCGGGCGCGGTCGCGCGCGTTCCTGCAACCTTGGGAGCCGACCTGGCCGACCGATGATCTGAGCCGCGCCGCCTATCGGCGCCGGCTGGCTGCCTATGCCCAGGACATCGAGCGCGGCCTGGCCTATCCGTTTCTGGTCTTTCGCCACGGCGACGGAGCCATGGTCGGGGGCATCACGCTTTCCAATGTTCGCCGCGGCGTCGCTCAGATGGGCTCCATCGGCTATTGGGTCGGCGAGCCTTTCGCGCGGCGCGGCCACACGCTGGGCGCCGTTCGCTGCGTGACCGACTTCTGCTTCCGGCAACTGGGCCTGCACCGGGTTGAGGCGGCCTGCATTCCGGCCAATATCGCCTCCCGAGGCGTCCTGTTGAAAGCCGGCTTCGAGCAGGAGGGCGTGGCGCGCGCCTACTTGAGGATCGACGGCGCATGGTGCGATCATCTGTTGTTTGCTCTGCTGTCGCCGACGGCGGCCAATCAGGCGCTCCCGGCCTGAGCCGAAAGGTGCTCGGCGGCGACGCCGATCTTGGCCAGGGCTCTGGACCATTTGTGTTCGTGGTCATCGTCGAACAGTAGGGCCTCGTCGGGCTCGCAGGTCAGCCAGACGCTGTCGCGGATTTCACGCTCCAACTGGCCAGGATCCCATCCGGCATAGCCCAGCACCATGACCGCCCGGCGCGGAGATGGCTCACGTCCGGCGAGGGCCTCGAGCACCTCTCGCGTGGCGGTCAGCGCGACGCCGCCGGCGATGAAGATGCTGGAAGGCTCGCAGGCGTAGTCGTCGGTGTGCAGGACAAAGCCGCGCTCGGGTTCGACCGGTCCGCCCATCAGCACCAGATCGTCGGCGGTCTCGCCGGTCGGCTCGACGTTCAGGCGCTTGAGCAGGCGCGAAATGCTCAAGCCTTCCACCGGCCGATTGACCGTCAATCCCATGGCGTGTTCGTTGTCGTGGATGCACACGAAGATCACCGAGCGCTCGAAACGCGGATCATCGATGCCCGGCATGGCCACCAGAAGTCGACCGGCCAGATAGGGACTTGAGCTTGGCGGCATGGCCGCATGATCGCGGTTGAGCGGAGCGGATTCAAGCCGCCGCGTGGCGCCGGCGCCCCGTGCGCCCTTGGCGGCAGGCCGGCGCGCCTCTATTTGAACCACGTCCCAAACCAGGAGAGTAAGGCATGGCCATCAAAGTCGGCGACAGAGTTCCCAGCGCGACCTTCACCACCTTCGGGCCGGAGGGCCCCAAGCCCATCACCACCGACGAGCTTTTCAAGGGCAAGACGGTGGCCCTGTTCGCAGTGCCGGGCGCCTTCACCCCCACCTGCTCGGCCAAGCATCTGCCAGGCTTCAAGAGCCACGCCTCCGAGCTGAAGGCCAAGGGCGTCGACAC
Source organism: Caulobacteraceae bacterium (assembly GCA_003161535.1). GTDB lineage: Bacteria > Pseudomonadota > Alphaproteobacteria > Caulobacterales > Caulobacteraceae > Acaudatibacter. The sequence goes on from PMOM01000134.1 coordinate 2,017, forward strand.
CATCGCCTGCGTGTCGGTGAACGATGTCTTCGTGATGAAGGCCTGGGGCGAAAATCAGGGAGTGGGAAGCGACGTCCTGATGCTGGCCGACGGCAACGGCGAATTCACCCGCGCGGTGGGCCTGGAGTTGGACGCGGCGCGTTTTGGCATGGGCTCTCGCTCACAGCGCTATTCGCTGATCGTCAAGGACGGCGTGGTCAAGGAGGCCAATGTCGAGCAGGGCGGCGAATTCAAGGTCTCTTCGGCGGAGTACATGCTGGCGCAGCTTTAGATCTTTTCAGGCGCCCAGGCTTTCCGGCGAGGCGCGGAAGAGGTCGATGGCGCCTTGGCTGACGGCCTGGGCAAGGCCGGGGGCGCGGGAGAGAACCTGCTCGGAATAGACGCGCGCCAGGCCGATTTTGCTGCGCCAATAGTCCTGCGGCCCTTCGCCGGCGGCGATCTTTCGCGAGGCGGCCAGGGCGCCCTTGGCCAGCATCCAGCCGCCCACCACGTCGCCCAGAAGCTGCAGGTACGGCGTGGCGCCGGCCAGGGCGTCCGGTTGGGCGTGGCCCCGGCGCTCGATCAACCAGCCGGTGGCCGATTGCACGGCGGCCAGACCCGCCTCCAGCCGTCCGCCGATGGTGTGCAACCAGGCGTCGTCGGCGCTTTTCAAGGCGGACGCGGTAGGAAAGATGTCGCTGACCAGTTCGCGCACCGCCTGACCCTTGCCGAGCGCCAGCTTGCGACCCATCAGGTCGATAGCCTGGATGCCGTTGGTCCCCTCATAGATCGGCAGGATACGGGCGTCGCGGTAGTGCTGGGCGGCTCCGGTCTCCTCGATGAAACCCATGCCGCCATGGACCTGAAGGGCCATGGAAACCACGTCCACCGCCATGTCCGTGGACCACGCCTTGGCGATCGGGGTCAGCAGGTCTTCGCGCATTCGGGCGGCGTCGCGGTCGACCGGATTGCCCGCCAATCGGGCGAGGTCGGCGGCCACGGCGGTGGCGAGGCACAGGCCGCGCGCCGCCTCGATCCTGGCCTTCATCAGCATCAAGGAGCGGCGCACATCGGGGTGGTCAAAGAGGCGCGCCGGTAGCTCGCCGGTCCAAGCCGATCGGCCCTGCTTGCGTTCCAAAGAGAAGGCTAGGGCGCGCTGGAAGGCGCGCTCGGCGATACCAACACCTTGCACACCCACTTGCAGGCGGGCGGCGTTCATCATCACGAACATCGCCGCCAAGCCCTGGTTGGGGGCGCCCACCAGTTCGGCCCGGGCGCCTTCGAATTCCATCACGCAGGTGGGCGAGGCGTGGACCCCAAGCTTGTGCTCGATGCTCATGGCGCGCACGGCGTTGGCCGCGCCAAGGCTCCCATCGTCGCCGACCAGGTGTTTGGCGGCCAGGAACAACGACAGGCCGCGCGAGCCGGGGGGCGCGTCCGGCAGCCGCGCCAGGACCATATGGACGATGTTTTCGGCGACGTCGTGGTCGCCCCAGGTGATGAAGATCTTCTGGCCCGCCAGACGATAGCCGCCGGCCCCGTCGGGCTCGGCGCGCGTGGCGATGGCGCCCAGGTCCGAGCCGGCCTGCGGCTCGGTCAGGTTCATCGTGCCGGTCCACTGGCCCGAGATCAGCTGCGGCAGATAGAGCGCTTTTTGCCGGTCCGTGCCGTGTTGGCTCAGCGCCTCGATGGCGGCCAGGGTGAGCATTGGGCAGAGGCCAAAGGCCATGTTGGCCGCTTGCACCATTTCGAAGACGGCGACCTCCAGAGCCTTGGGCAGGCCTTGGCCGCCGTGCTCGAGATCGGCGGAAAGACCGTTCCAGCCGCCTTGCGAAAACCGCCGATAGGCCTCGGCGAAGCCGGTGGCCGCGCGCACTTGGCCGTTCTCCATGCGTGCGCCCTCGCGGTCTCCCGATTGGTTGAGCGGCGCCAGGATGTCGGCACAGAAGGCGCCCGCCGCCTCCAGCACGGCGGTCGCCGTCGCCGCGTCGGCGGCGGGAAACAGGCCTTCCAGGCGCGCGAAGTCCGCCGCCTCGTTGAGGGCGAAAAGTAGATCGCGAACCGGAGCTTTATAGGTCATGGACGAAATCCTTGGGCGCTGACGATCCTACTAGAGCAATTTTATTGCGCGCGATAAGGTGCCCCTCGACATCCAGGTCCCATGGCCTGCCAACAGGGGGGTCGCCATGCCGCGCCTCGCCGTTCGTCGCTACGATGCCGTCGCCATGTCTCTCCACTGGCTGATCGCCGCGCTTCTGATCGCCAACATCGCCTTGGCCTGGTATTTCAACACCCTGACCGGCTTGGCCAAGAT
>PMOM01000265.1:0-5205 GCA_003161535.1 Caulobacteraceae bacterium
GCCGCATCGGCGTGCCGCTCTATCTGGTCTATGGCGCGGACGGCGGGCCGCCCCAGGTGCTGCCGCAGCTTCTCACCCCCGCGCTGGTCGCCGCCGCCCTGGACCGGGCGGGCCCGACTGGGCGGTAGTCGCGGGGGCGCCTTGAAAAGACTTTGAAACGCCAAGTCGCAAAGACGCCAAGTAGAATTGATTGAGCGCCTCCACCTCACCCCCAAGCTCCGTCATGGCCGGGCGTAAGTCCCGGCCACCCATGAACACCTACCCATGAGTGGGCGCTCCGCGGCGCGCCCATCGCGGATGGCTCGCCCTCGCTAGAAGAACTCGAGGAACAGATAGTTTGCCATGGCCGCGCTCTGGCGCGGCCATCCCCAAAGAAGGTGTTCATGGGTGGCCGACACTGACGGTCGGCCATGACGGTCGTTTTGGGGTGGGGTGCGGTCGGGCGGGGCGGGGGTCAGTCGGACCAATGCGGGTGACGCCCGCCTTGCCCGCTACCTTGTGAACCGATAAGCGCGGGCGCCATGACTAGTGACGCTTCCCCCCGGCCCTTGGCGCGCGCGCCGCGCGGGTTCCAGGATCGCCGCGCCGACGCCCTTGTCGCCGAGCGCGAGATTCTGGGAGCGGTGTCGCGCGTCTATGAGTCCTATGGGTTCGAGCGGCTGGAGACTGGCGCCTTCGAATACGCCGACGCGCTTGGCACGTTCCTGCCCGACGCCGACCGCCCCAACGCCGGCGTCTTCGCCCTTCAAGATGGCGATGAGCAGTGGATGGCCTTGCGCTATGATCTCACCGCGCCGCTGGCCCGATTCGCCGCCGAGAACTGGGAGAGCCTTCCCAAGCCCTTCCGCCGCTACGCCTTCGGCCCGGTGTGGCGCGACGAGAAGCCCGGTCCCGGTCGCTACCGCGAATTTTTGCAGTGCGACGCGGACACCGTCGGCTCCGAGCGTCCGGAGGCCGACGCCGAGATCATCGCCATGGCCGTAGAGGGCTACGCCGCCGCCGGCCTGCCGCGCAACGCCTATGCGCTGAAAATCAACAACCGCAAGCTTCTCAACGGCGTGCTCACCGCCGCCGGCGTCGCCGATCCGGCCCAAAAGCTCGCCGTGCTGCGGGCGGTGGACAAGCTCGACCGCCTGGGAACCGCCGGCGTGACCGCCCTGCTGGGGGCCGGACGCAAGGACGAATCGGGGGCCTTCACCAAGGGCGCGCAGCTTAAATCCGCGGCCATCGACGCGGTGGTCGCCTTCGTCGGCGCCGGCGCCGGGACCAGGACGGCGACGCTCGACCGCCTGGCCAATGTCATCGGTGGATCGGCCGAGGGCGAGGAAGGCCTGAACGACCTGGCGCGCATCGGCGAGGCCCTGGAGCGGCTGGGCATCGGCGAGGATCAGGCCCTGTTCGATCCCTCGGTGGTGCGGGGCCTGGAATATTACACCGGCGCGGTGTTCGAGGCCGAGCTGACGGCGCAGACCTTGGACGAGCGCGGCGAGACCGTCCGCTTCGGCTCCATCGGCGGCGGCGGGCGGTATGACGATCTGGTGGCCCGCTTCACCGGCGAGCGGACTCCGGCGACCGGCTTTTCCTTCGGCGTGTCGCGCCTGGCGGCGGCCCTGGCGGCGAGCGGGGCGGCGACGGCGCGGGCGGCGCGCGGACCGGTGGTGGTCATCGCCCTGGAAGCCGAGCGCATGGGCGACTACTTCGCCCTGGCCAGCGAGCTGCGCGCCGCCGGCATCGCCGCCGAGGTCTATCTGGGCGCCTCGGGCATGCGGGCGCAGATGAAATACGCCGACCGCCGCCTCTCGCCGGCCGCCATCATCATGGGTGGAGACGAGATCGCCGCCGGCACGGTGACCATCAAGGACCTGGATCTGGGCCGCGCCCTGGCCGCGGGCATCGAGGGCAACAAGGCCTGGCGCGAGGATCGTCCCGGCCAGGTCACCGCGCCCCGCGCCGACTGGGTGAGCGCCGTGCGCAACATCGTCGAGGCGGCGCGATGAAGCTCGAAGCCCCCGTCCCGGCGGACATACTGGCGGCCATCCAGGCACCGTTCCTGGAAACCCCGGCCCACACGCTGGACGCTCCGGTGCTGCAGCCTTTGGGCCTGCTGCTTGATCTGGCCGGCGAGACCCTGCGCGAGCGGCTGTTCGTGGTGCAGGGAAACGGGGGTCCGGAGGCCTGCCTGCGCACCGACTTCACCCTGCCGGCCCTGCGCGCCCATATCGAAAGCGGGCGGGCAAGCGGACGCTATTTCTACGCCGGCCACGCCTTTCGCGTCGCCCCGCCGGGAACCGACCGGGCCGAAGAGTTCCTGCAGGTCGGCGTGGAAGCCTTCGAGGCCGGCGACGCGGCGATCGCCGATGCGCGCATGGCGGCGCTCGCCTGGCGGGCGGCGGCGGCCGGCGGGCGCGATGACCTGACCCTGCTTATGGGCGACATCGGGCTCTTCGCCGCCTTCACGGCCGCCCTGGATCTCAGCCCCGCCCTGGCGGCGCGGCTGGAGCGGGCGTTTTCCAGTCCGCGCCGGATGCGCGCCGAGCTGGAGGATGATGCGGCGGCCGAGGCGCCACAGGCCGCCGCCGGCGATCGCCTGGCCGCGCGGCTCGCCGGGCTCTCGGAAAAGGACGCGGCGGCGGTGCTGGAAGACGTCTGGGCCCTGGCCGGCATCGAGCCGGTGGGCGGACGCTCGGCGGCCGAGATCGTCCATCGCCTGGCCGAGCGGGCCAGCGCCGCCGGAGCCGCGCGCCTGACCTCCGCCCAGAAAGGGCTGATCAAGCAATTCCTGGCCATCGCCGATACGCCGCGGGCGGCCCTCGCCGCCGTGGCGCGCCTGGCCGGCGCCGGACGGCCGGCCCTGGACGCCGCCAGCGAAGCCTGGAGCCGGCGGCTGACCGCCTTGAGCGAGGCGGGGGTTCCGGCGAACCGCATTAGGTTCTCGGCCGCCTTTGGCCGACCGTTCGGCTATTACGACGGCGTGCTTTTCGAGGTGCGCGGCGCGGCCCTGGGCGAAGACCAGCCGGCGGCGGCGGGCGGGCGCTACGACGGCTTGCCGGCCAGGCTGGGCGCGACGCTCGCCACCGGCGCGGTGGGCTGCATGGTCCGACCCGGCCGCGCCTGGAGCGGAGCGGCGTGATGAGCGGCCCGCTGATCATTTCCATCCCCTCCAAGGGGCGGCTCAAGGACCAGGTCGAGGACTGGCTCGCCGATTGCGGGCTGACCCTGCGCGCGGCGGGCGGGCCGCGGGGGTATCTCGCCACGCTCGAGGGCTTCGACGGCGTGCAGGTTCGCCTGGCCTCGGCTGCCGACATCGCCGCCGGCCTGATCGCCGGCGATACGCACCTGGGCGTCACCGGCGAGGATCTGCTGGGCGAAGCGGGCGAAGCGGCGGGCGCGCGGGTCATGCTTCTGGCGCCTTTGGGCTTTGGCCGCGCCGACCTGGTGGTCGCCGCCCCCCGAAGCTGGATCGACGTGGAGACCATGGCCGACGTCGATGATGTCGCCCATCTGTATCTCGCCCGCACCGGCGCCCGCCTGCGCGTGGCCACCAAATATCCCCTGCAGGCGCGGGCCTTTTTCGCCCGCCACGGCATCGCCGACTACCGCCTGGCCGAATCGGGCGGGGCCACGGAAGGCGCGCCGGCGGCCGGCGGGGCGGAACTGGTCGTCGACATCACCACCAGCGGCGCGACCTTGGCGGCCAACGGCCTCAAGCCCCTGGCCGACGGCCTGATCCTGCGCAGCCAGGCGCAACTGGCGGCGAGCCCGACCGCCGGCTGGGACGCCGCCCGCCTGGCCAGCTGCCGGCGCCTCCTGGCCATCATCGAGGCCCGCGCCCGGGGCAAGACCATCGCCAGCCTGACGTGGCCGGCCAGGCAGGACGCCAAGGCGAGGAAAGCCGTGGCCGCCTTCATCGCCCCCGGCGAAGCGGCGCGGACCAACGGCGTGCTTGTGGCCCAGCACGACCTCTTCGCCGCCGCCCAGGCCCTGGCCGCCGCCGGCGTCGGCCCGGCGAGCGTCACCCACCCGGCCTATGTCTTCGAAGCGACGAGCGCGGCCGCGGATCGGCTGGCGGCGGCGGTGGGCGGTAGGTGATCCGACGGGTGGCGCGTCGCGTCACTCAGGGGAGTGTGAGCGCCTTCCACACCATCACCGTAACCCGCAACATGGATCGCTTCGATGAGAAGGCGATTCCGTCACCCGCTAGGGTTTCGTTAACCGCCAACCTGCACCTTCCTGTCCAACGGGCGCGATTAAGCCTGGATCTGGCAGACGGAAGGCGGACATCATGGCTTACGGAGACGCGGGTATTATCACCAAAGGCTTCGTGGAGCGGCCACGGGAGGCTCGCGACGTTGTCAATTCGTTGGATGTGGCGGACGCCCAGTGGAAGGGGCGGGGCGTGCCCTCCAAAGTTCACACCATGGCCCTCAATGCCACTGGGGCGAGGGGAATGACGGCGGGGAATTGGCTGACCGACGCCATCTTTTCCTACTCGCGGGCAGACGGAAAACCGGTCTCGGCGAGCGGATGGCTAAAGGTGCCGGCCCCGTCCGTGCCGCCAGACCTGGCGAAACTCTTAGCCGATCTGCAGATGCGAATCCCCAGGGTCGAGGACGATTGCCAGAAACCCCTTTTTGTCCACCATTTGGAAGATGGACTTAGGTAAGGTGGCGCAGGGCCATGGGATTACGGTGACACCGCACTAATCGCGGCCCGCGGCCAAGATGGGCGGTGCGGACGTCGAGGCTCCCGAATCAGGCGAGGCCCTCGTGTTGTAGAGCGAGTTGTACGGCCCGACGGGCGCGCATGCGCTCCGCGTAGGCGGTGAGCGCGCCGGGAATCTCGAGCGCGTTCCTCTTTGCCCAGGTGAGCATGACGAAGAGATAGGCGTCGGCGACGGTGACCTTGGGCCCGAACAGATAGTCGCCATCGATCTGGCCGGCGAGAAAGTCGAGGCGCTTGGTGATCGCGGCGCCGGCCGCGGTCTTGTCGGCATCCGTGGCGCCTGGCGCGAAGAACGGCTTGAAAGACTTGTGGATCTCCGTGGAGATGAAGGCGAGGGCTTCCAGCAGCCGGTAGCGGCCAAGCTTGCCCGCGGGAGCGAAGGGCGATGTCTGATCGGCGATCCAGCCAAGGATGGCGATGTTCTCGGTGAGGAGCTCGCCGCCGTCCAGGACGAGGGCCGGCACGTAGCCCTTGGGATTGATC
>PMOM01000265.1:5213-7302 GCA_003161535.1 Caulobacteraceae bacterium
CGCCTCGTGCAAGGCGATGTGGTCGGCGAGGCTGCACGCCCCGGGCGCATAGTAGAGGATCACGACTGGTCTCCTTGCGATTAGGCGTCACTGGCGCGGGCCCGCGCGCGCGGGCGACGCACCCAACCTCAACTGAACGCGACAGACCGTCATTGGTAGCTGACCACCTCATATTCGATGCCGTCGGGGTCGAGAAAATAGAAGCGACGGCCCGGCTCGTAGTCGCCATGGGAGAAGGGTTCCAGGCCGGCCGCGACGACCCGAGCCTCGGCCCCGTCAATGTCTTCGACCTCGACGCCGATGTGGTTCAACGGGCGGCCCTTGGCGAAATCGGCGGCCGTGTAGGCAGCTCCCGCCGCGGTGTAGAGGGCGATATAGTGATCGTCCGATCCCACGTGAATCGTGTGACCGCCATTGGCTGCCGGACCGCGCCAGCGGACGCGCCAGTCGAACAGCGCCCCCATCAACTTCGCGGCCCGTTCAGGATCACTGACGGTGACGTTGACGTGCTCAATTTTGGCTATCGACATCGGATGTTTTCCTCCGTTGGAGCCCGGGATGGCACTCCGATTGCCTCTCGTACAATCTCAAGCTAACTTGAGGTCAAGCATTGAATTTGGAGCACGCCGCGTGACTCTGTCGCCCACCTTGTCGATCGGGGAGCTTTCCAGCCGAACCGGGCTGTCGGTGTCGGCGATCCGCTTTTATGAGGCGCGAGGGCTGGTGAGCGCCCTGCGCAGCGCGGGCAACCAGCGCCGCTTCGTGCGGTCGGACATTCGGCGCCTGTCGTTCGCGCTGATCGCCCAGCGGCTGGGGTTGACCCTCATCGAGATCCAGACCGAGCTTGCAAGCCTCCCGCACGGGCGGGCGCCGACGCGGGACGACTGGCACGCCATCAGTGTACGGCTGCGCGGCGCGCTGGAGAGCAAGATCAGAATGCTGGAGCGGACGAGCGAGCTGCTCGACGGCTGCATTGGCTGCGGGTGCCTGTCGCTTGATCGGTGCGCCCTCTACAACCCGAACGACCGCGCCGCGCGCGCCGGGGCCGGGCCGCGGTTCTTGCTGGGAGACCGGGCGTCGGATTTCGAGAACGACTGATCCACGGCAACGGGGATTCTGATGGACGATGAAACGCCGCGCCGGGCGCGCAGCATGGGCGAGATGGCCAAGTTGCAGGGCCGCATGTTCAAGCCCGACGAACTGGGCGCGGGAATCGGGTCCTATCGGCCCAGGCCCAGCGACATCGTCATTTCGCCGTCCGGCAAGTGCGGCACCACCTGGCTCCAGCAGACGTTCCACACGCTTCGCACGCGTGGCGACATGGACTTCGACGACATCTCGCGGGTCGTCCCGTGGATCGAGACCTCGCGGCTTTTGGGACTCGACCTGGACGCGCCGCAGCGGGCCGAGCCCCGAGGCTTCAAGAGCCATCTTGCCTATGACCGCATGCCCAAGGGCGCGCGGTATGTTGTTTCCCTGCGCGATCCGAAGGACGCCCTGGTTTCGATGTACCGCTTCATGGATGGCTGGTTTCTCGAGCCGGGCGCCGTGTCGATCAGCGAGTTCGCGCAAGGCTGGCTCACCGACCGTGGCGATGGCTCGGGCTACTGGCATCACCTGACAAGCTGGTGGGAAGAGCGGGACAATCCCGGTGTGCTGCTGCTGTCCTACGAGAACATGAGTTCGCAACCTGAGGCTCATGTGCGCGAGCTCGCCGCCTTCTGCGGCATCGCACTCGATGACGCCCTCCTGGCCCTGACGCTGGAACAGTCGTCGCTGGACTTCATGCTCCAGCACAAGGACCGTTTCGACGACCTGATGATGCGGCAGGCGTCGGAGGCGCGCTGCAACCTGCCGGCGGGCAGCGACTCGGCCAAGGTTCGCAAGGGCGCGGTTGGCGGTCACCGACAGGAGCTGCCGGCCGATATCGCCGCCGCCGTGGACGCAGTGTGGACAAAGCTGGTGACGCCAAAACTCGGCTTTGCCGACTACGCGGCGCTGGAGGCGAGCCTGCGGGCGCGCACGCCGGCCTGACGGCCCGCGCCGCCTAGAGAGGGATACTTCTCATCGAATCGATGCGGCCGCCCCC
>PMOM01000232.1:0-3254 GCA_003161535.1 Caulobacteraceae bacterium
CCGGCGGAATCGACCGCATAGGTCTCGGGCACGCCGGTGACGCCAAGCTCGACTCCCCCCCGGCCATCTCGATCGACAAGCACGGCGGCGTATGGATCGCCATGGCGCGCCAGAAAGGCGCCCGCGTCGGAAGGGGCGTCCCTGTAGGCGACGCCAATGATTTTCACGCCCTCGGCTTTCAGGGCCATGAGGGCCGGCGCTTCTTCCAGGCACGGCGCGCACCAGGAGGCANNGGCTTGCCGACCATGGCCGTCGGCGTGACCTGCGCGCGGCGATGCAGCGAATAGCCCGCGAAGAGAATGACCAGGGCCACGAGCGCGGCGACCGGCGCGAGCGCCGCTAGTCGCCTCATTTTGCCCGGCGAGGATTTTGTTGGTCGGCTTCCAGCTGGTCGAACTTTCGCCGCCAGCGCCTCGCCCGCGCCAGGGTATCGACAATCATCCAGGCAAATCCCAATAGGGTCACGGCGTAGGCAGGCCAGACGAAGGCCGCGTACTTCCCGGCCGACAGCGACAGCGCGATCACGCCAGGGCCGCCTGCAAGGCGAGGCTGACCGCCCGCCTGCGCCACACCTCGGCCCGGGTTCTGGCCAGCCACAGGGCGCCGAACGCCGCCGCGTAACCCGCCCCCATGAGCAGAAGCGGAATAAGATAGACGTTCGCCAGCGTCGGCCCGCCGTCGCGCAGGATCGATTCCCCCTGATGCAGGGTGTTCCACCAATCCACCGAGAACTTGATGATCGGCAGGTTGATCAGACCGATCAGGGCCAGGATCTCCGCCGCTCGCGCCGCCTTGGCCTCGTCGTCGATGCTGGCGCGCAGAGCCATGTAGCCCACGAACAATAGAAACAGCACCAGCACCGAGACCAGGCGCGCGTCTCCCCACACCCACCAGGCGCCCCACATCGGCCGGCCCCACAGCGAGCCGGTGATCAGGGCCAGAAGGGTGAACGCCGCTCCAAGCGGCGCGACGGCCTTGGCGGCGGCGTCGGCCAGGGCGTGGCGGAAGACCAGCGAGAAGAAGCTGGCCACGCCCAGGCAGGCATAGGCCAACATGGAAACCCACGCGGCCGGCACGTGCACGAACATGATCCGCACGGTTTCGCCTTGCTGGTAGTCGGGAGGCGCGGCGAACCCGAGCCAAAGCCCCGCTCCGACAAGCCCCGCCGCCAGGACCGCCAGGATCGGCGCCGCCAGGCGGGAAAAGGCCATGAATCGAAGCGGATTGGCCAAGGCGGCGATCATGCGCGCTGACTAAAGGAGCGCGTGAGCGTGGGCAAGGATCGGCCGCGCCGGCGCAATCTCACGACAGGGCGCTGCGACAGGCGCCCGCCATGGCGAAGGGCGCCAGGGCCGCCGCCGCCAAGCTGTAGGCGCCCAGCAGGATGAACCCGGTCGTCCAGGGCAGGCCCCCGGCGAAGGCGGCGATCGCCGATCCGCCGAAGATGACCGGCGCCGTGAGCAGAGGCAGGACGATCAGGGCGATGAGAACCCCGCCGCGGCGGCTGTTGAGCGCCAGGGCGGCCCCCGCCCCTCCCAGGAAGGCGAAGGCGATACCCCCCAACGCGGTGACCGCGGCGATCAGGGGCGCCGATTGGGCTCGCGCGCCCAGCGCCATGGCCACCAGGGGCGCCGCCAGCGCCAGGGGCGCGCCCCCCGCCGCCCATTGGGCCATGCACTTGACCGCCGAGATCGCCTCAAGGGACAGAGGGCCGAGGGCGAGAAGTTCAAGGGCGCCGTTGTCGAAGTCGCGCTCAAACATGCGATCGAGCGACAGCAGGCTGGCCAGCGCCAAGGCCGCCCAGGTCACGCCGCCAGCCACCGCCGCCAACCGTTCCGGCGAGGGGCCGGCGGCCAGTGCGAACATCACCGCCGCCGCCGCGAAGAAGCCCACGGTCAGGAGCGCGCCGCCTCCACGGCCCCAGGCCAGCGACAGTTCGCGGCGAAAAAGGAGGACCAGAGCTCTCACGGGCCGACCGCCACGCAGCGCGCCGTCATGGGCAGGGGATCATGCACGGCGACGAGGATAATGCCGCCGCCGGCCAGGTGGCCGCTCATCACATTGGCGACCAGCGCGCGGCCCTCGCCATCCAGGGGCGTCAGGGGTTCGTCCAGCAACCAGACCGTGCGGGCGACGGCGATCAGCCGGACCAGGGCGAGGCGCCGGCGCTGTCCGGCCGACAGGCGCCGCGCCGACAGATTCAGCATTCGCGTAAGGCCCAGCCGATCGGCCGCCGCCAGCGCGTCGTCCTCGTCGCCGCCCGTCCAGCGCACGGCGAAGATGATCTCATCGCGGGCGGTGCGGACGCCGGCCACGCCATCGCGGTGGCCGATCAGATGGCAGTGGTCCCGTCGAGCCTCGTCCGAATCGATTTGGCCGCCGGCGCCGTCGAAACGCACCCGCCCGGCCGATGGCGAGATGAAGCCGGCCACGGCGCGCAGCAGGCTGGTCTTGCCCGCCCCGTTGGCCCCGGTCAGCGCCACCACCTCACCGGCCCCGACGGTGAACGATAGCTCGCCAAACAGCGCCCGCTCGCCGCGCCGGATGGCCAGGGATTCGACGGCCAGGCTGGTGATCAAAGCCATGGGCGCCTCGCATGGACGAAATCGGCCCTGCGGTCTAAGACACCCGCGGCCGCACGGGGACGACGCCGCGCGGGACGGACGCTGTGTGTCCGACCCGATCCGCGCGTNNATCCTCCGAACCGATTTTCGGACGGCCTCGAACAGGAAGAGGATCCCCCACCATGCCGTCCATGGACAGCTTGAACACACGCCGCCAATTGAGCGTTGGCGACGACACCTACACCTACTACAGTCTGCGCGCCGCGGAAGCCGCTGGGCTCAACGGTATCTCCCGCCTGCCGGTTTCCATGAAGATCCTTCTGGAAAACCTGCTGCGCAACGAGGACGGCGGCGCCGTCAGCCGCCACGATCTTACCGCCATCGCCGCCTGGGTGGAAAACAAGGGTTCCGTGCAGCACGAAATCGCCTTTCGTCCGGCCCGGGTGCTGATGCAGGATTTAACCGGCGTTCCGGCGGTGGTCGATCTGGCGGCCATGCGTGACGCCCTGGCGAAACTCGGCGGCGATCCGGAGAAAATCAATCCTCTGAGCCCCGTGGATCTGGTCATCGACCACTCGGTGATGGTCGATTATTTCGGCACGCCTCAGAGCTTCGCCGAGAACGTGGCCAAGGAATACGACCGCAACATCGAGCGCTATCGCTTCCTGCGCTGGGGCTCGTCGGCCTTCG
>PMOM01000232.1:3371-3549 GCA_003161535.1 Caulobacteraceae bacterium
TGGGGCGTCGGCGGCATCGAGGCCGAGGCGGCCATGCTTGGCCAGCCCATACCCATGCTCATCCCCGAGGTGATCGGCTTCCACATGACTGGCGCCTTGCCAGAAGGGGCCACGGCCACCGACCTGGTGCTCACCGTGACCCAGATGCTGCGCAAGAAGGGCGTGGTCGGCAAGTTCG
>PMOM01000200.1:0-9762 GCA_003161535.1 Caulobacteraceae bacterium
TTCAACGAGGTCGACATGAGCGCGGTCATGGCGCTGCGCGGCCAGTACAAGGAAGCCTTCGAAAAACGCCACGGCGTGAAGCTGGGGTTCATGGGCTTCTTCGTGCAGGCCTGCATCGCCGCGCTGAAGGACGTGCCCACCGTCAACGCCGAGATCGACGGCCAGGACCTGATCTACAAGAATCACTACGACATCGGCGTCGCCGTCGGCAGTGAGCGCGGTCTGGTGGTGCCGGTGGTGCGCGACGCCGACGCCATGAGCCTGGCCGACATCGAACGGGCCATCGTCGCCCTGGGCAAAAAGGCGCGCGAAGGCTCCCTGGCGCTGGAGGATCTGCAGGGCGGCACCTTCACCATCTCCAATGGCGGCGTCTATGGCTCGCTGATGTCCACGCCGATCCTCAACGCGCCGCAATCGGGCATCTTGGGCATGCACAAGATTTTGGACCGGCCGGTGGTGGTCGATGGCCAGATCGTCGTGCGGCCGATGATGTATCTGGCGTTGTCCTACGACCACCGGGTGGTGGACGGCCAGGGCGCGGTGACCTTCCTCGTCAAGGTCAAGGAACACATCGAGGATCCCCGGCGCCTGCTGCTGGGCATCTGATCGGTCGCCCGCGCCGCTCCGCCCCGACCGATGCGTCTCACCCCACGCCAGCGCGCCTCCTGGCTCGCCCACCTCTTCAAGGCCGCCACCCAGCAGCACCACCGCGAGCTTCGCTCCCTCTTCGCGCCCTTCATTCGGGACGACGCCGTCGTCATCGATATCGGCGCTCACGCCGGGCAGTTTTCCAAGCTGTTCGCCAAGATGGCGCGGCGCGGGCGCATCTACGCCTTCGAGCCGTCGGCCTATGCGCGCTCGATCATGGCCCCGGCCCTGCGCCTGAACCGGATCAACAACGTCACGCTCACGCCCATGGGTCTTTCCGACGTGGCCGGAACCCTCACCCTGCACACGCCCCTCAAGCGATCCGGGGCCCTGGGCTTCGGCATCGCCCATCTGGGCGGGGAGGCGGCGAGCGCCGCGCAAATCGACCAGGCTGTGGCGCTGACCACGCTGGATGAATTCGCGCGCACCCAACGCCTTGCGCGGCTGGACTTCATCAAGGCCGACATCGAGGGCTGGGAGCTGCGCGCCCTGAGGGGCGGCGAGGCGACCCTGCGGCGCTTCATGCCGGCGCTCTATCTCGAAGTCGACGCCGCCCATCTCGCCCGGGCGGACGATACGCCGGCGGATCTCTTCGAATGGCTGGGCGCCCTGGGCTATCGCGGCTTCGCCACGCCGGACCTCGAGGCCGCGCCAAGCTGGAGCGGGGCCGGAGACTATCTTTTCGTGACCATCCCATCCTACCGTCATGGCCGGGCGATTGTCCCGGCCACCCATTGAGCGCGGCGTTGCGCCGGTTGGCCTACATCCAAGCGAAGTCGCCAATGGATCGCCGGGACGAGAAAGCGCCCGGCGATGACGGTAGCGCGAGGGGGTTGCTCGGAAGCCCAAGACCGGACGCTCTTGACACCCTATATGCGCCCTACGCGCGGAGGATGATTACGAATGGCCGACTATGACGTCGTCATCATCGGGGGCGGACCCGGCGGCTACAACGCCGCTATCCGCGCCGGCCAGCTGGGCCTCAAGGCCGCCTGCGTGGAAAAGCGCGAGACGCTGGGGGGGACCTGCCTCAACGTCGGCTGCATTCCGTCCAAGTCCCTGCTGCACGCCTCCGAGCTCTTCGAACTGGCCAAGGACGGCTTCGCCGGCTTCGGCATCGAGGCGACGCCCAAGCTCAACCTGCCGGCGATGATGAAACAGAAGGCCGAATCGGTGGGCCAGCTCACCAAGGGNNCTGATGAAGAAGAACAAGGTCGACTGGATCAAGGGCGCGGGCCGCTTGGCCGGGCCCGGCAAGGTCGAGGTCACCGGCGCGGACAAGGCGGTGATGGTGCTTGGGACCAAGGCCATCGTCATCGCCACCGGTTCGGCCCCGGCCGCCCTGGCGGGCGTAGCCGTGGAGGGCAAGCGGATCGTCGATTCCACCGGCGCGCTTGCTTTGGCGGAGGTCCCGGGCAGCCTGATCGTCATCGGCGCGGGCATCATCGGCCTGGAACTGGGCTCGGTGTGGCGGCGGCTGGGCGCCCAGGTGACGGTGGTGGAGTTCCTTGATCGGATCACGCCGGGGATCGACGCCGAGATCGCCAAGACCCTTCAGCGCACCCTGACCAAACAGGGGATCGTTTTCCGGCTCGCCGCCAAGGTCACCGGCGCCAAGAGCGACAAATCAGGCGTCACCCTGACCATCGAGCCGGTCGCCGGCGGCGCCGCCGAGACACTGAAGGCCGACGTCGTGCTGGTGGCCGTCGGCCGCGCGCCGTACACGGAGGATCTCGGGCTCGAGACGGTGGGGATCGTCCCCGACCGGCGCGGGTTCATCGAGACCGACGCCTTCAGGACCAGCGCGGCCGGCGTGTTCGCCATCGGCGATGTGACCCACGGCCCCATGCTCGCCCACAAGGCCGAGGACGAGGCGGTGGCCTGCATAGAGATCATCGCCGGCAAGGCGGGGCACGTGAACTACGAGGTCATTCCCAACGTCATCTACACCCATCCCGAGGTCGCCAGCGTGGGCAGGACCGAAGAGGAGCTGAAGGCCGCGGGCGTCGCCTACAAGATCGGCAAATTCCCCTTCACCGCCAATGCCCGCGCCAAGGTCAACCATGAGGCCGAGGGCTTCGTGAAGGTGCTGGCCGACGCCGCCTCCGACCGTGTCCTGGGCGTCCACATGATCGGGCCGGACGTGGGCGAGATGATCGGCGAATATTGCGTGGCCATGGAGTTTTCCGCCTCCTCGGAGGACGTGGCCCGCACCTGCCATCCCCACCCCACCCGCTCGGAAGCCTTGCGCCAGGCGGCCATGGGGGTTGAAGGTTGGACCATGCAAGCCTGACTGGGCCGCGGTTCAAACCATGATCGGAGAGGCGAGATGACGGACTGGAAGGATCCCCAGATCAGGGCCATCCGCGAGATCATGGCCGGAATGGCCCGGTCTGTGGATGAGCCGGAGCCCAGCGTGCAGGAATTGCGCGGGCCCATGGACGCCATGGGCGCGGCGACTCCGCCCCCGGAAGGCTGCCGCGTCGAGGCCATGACCCTGGGAGGTCGGCCGGCTGAACGCCTGACGCCGAGAGACGCTGTGGCCGGACGCGTCATCCTCTTCCTGCACGGCGGCGGCTATTGCATCGGCAGCTTGGCCAGCCACCGCGCCCTGGCGGCCCGATTGGCCGAAGCGACGCACTGCGCCGCGGTGGTCCCCGACTACCGCCTGGCGCCTGAACACCCCTTTCCCGCCGCCGTGGACGACGCCCTTGCCGCCTGGCGAGACCTGTTGGCCTCCGGCGCCGATCCCGCCCGCGCCGCCATCGCCGGGGACAGCGCCGGCGGAGGGCTGACCTTCGCGACCGCCCTGGCGGCGCGCGAGGCCGGCTTGCCCATGCCGGCCGCCTTGCTGGCGATCAGCCCATGGGCGGACCTCGCCCAGACGGGCGCCTCCTACGCCGCCAAGGCCCAGAGCGACACCATGATCACCAAGGCCGGCCTCGATCTCTTTTCTTCGACCTATCTGGCCGGGACGGACCCGCGCCATCCCCTGGCTTCCCCGCTATTCGCCGACCTGACGGGCCTGCCGCCGACCCTGATCCAGGTGGGCGGCGAAGAGTCCTTGCTCTCGGACTCCGCCGGCATGGCGCAGGCGCTGGGCCTGGCCGGGGTCGACGTCACCTTACGCATCTGGCCGGAGATGATTCACGTCTGGCACTTCTTCGCGCCGCGCCTGACGGCCGGGCAGGCGGCCACCGATGAAGCCGGGGCGTGGCTCCGCGGGCGGCTCGCCTAGGCCCTCGGATGCGCCTTGCCGTAGGCGCTCATCAGTCCGGCGGCGTCGACGGCGGTGTAGCGCTGGGTGGTAGCTAGAGAGGCGTGGCCCAGCAGTTCCTGGATCGAGCGCAGGTCGGCGCCGGCCCCCAGCAGATGGGTGGCGAAGGCATGTCGCAGGGCGTGTGGCGTGGCGCGTTCCGAAAGACCCAGGCGGCCGCGCAGGCGCTGGACCGTCGCCTGGACATGGCGCGGACGCAGGGGTCCCCCGCGCGCGGCGCGAAACAGCTCCTTGTCCGGCGTCATCGCGAAGGGCTGGCGGGCGAGATAGGCGT
Organism: Caulobacteraceae bacterium; assembly: GCA_003161535.1. GTDB lineage: Bacteria > Pseudomonadota > Alphaproteobacteria > Caulobacterales > Caulobacteraceae > Acaudatibacter. Next base: position 4,200 of record PMOM01000200.1, read on the forward strand.
CCGCCGCTTCGCGCACGGCCGGCAGAACCGGGACCAGCCGCGTCTTGCCCCCCTTGCCGACGATACGCAGGGACTCGGCCAGCGGCGCGTCGGCGCGCTTCAGCGACAGGGCTTCGGAAATGCGCAGGCCGCAACCCCACAGCAGGGTCAGCACGGCCTGGTCGCGAAGGACCGCCCAATCGGCCGGATCCTTGCCCTCGGCCGCCTCGGTGATCATGCCGCGCGCCTGATCCTCCGATACGGGCCGAGGCGCGCCCGGCTTGACCCGCGGCCCGCGCACCAATCCGATGGCGAGGTTGGGGATGCCCAGCCGAAGATCGGCGAAACGATGAAAGGCGCGGATCGCCGAAAGCGCCTGGGCCAGGGAGCGCGGGGCGAGGGGCGAGGCTCCCTCGCGCCGGGACGCCAGATACGCGCGCAGATCCTGCGCCGTCACCTTGCCCAGGTCGGAGGCGGTGACCGTCTGGGCCAGATGGCCTTCCAGAAACGCCAGATAGGCGGTGACGCAGGCGCCATAGGCCTCAAGGGTGCGCCCGCTGGCTCGCCGTTCGTGGGCGAGGTGCTCGAGCCACGCCTTCAGGGCTTCGCCGGCCGTCAAGGAATCGGCCACCGTTCCGCCGTCCGTTCCAGCACCCTGGCCAGGAAGGTCACCAGCTCGGCGCCCATGTCGGCGGTGAAGGCGTCGGGGTCGGGGGAGGCGAAGGCCATCACGCCTTGGCGCGCCGGCTCCCAGATCGCCAGCCGCACCAGGGCGAGGCTGCCAAGCTGGCGGGCGATGTCGCCGAAAAGTCCGAGCGCGGTGGGCGCATGGCCCATGAGCGTCAGCTTGCGCGGGCCCAGGATGAGATCGACCTGACCCTCGACCAGGGCCCGCCACCCCGCGGGGATGTGGCCGGGACCTTCCAGGGCGATCACCCCGGCGGCCAGGCCAAACCGGAGGCGGGCCAGCTCGTCCACCCGCCGGGCGAGGTCCGCGTGATTGCGCGATTCCAGCATGTCCACGACCGCCGCGTGGGTCTGGGCCTGGGCGGCGAAATTGGCCCGCGCCATGGCTTCGAGGCGCTTGCGCTCGCCGGACTCCCGGGCGTGGGCGGCGCTGACCCTGGAAAGGGCCACCGGTCCAAAGTCGATGATGTTGGCGACATCCAGGCGCAGGCCAAGTTCGGCCAGAAGGTCGGCGTCGGCGCGCAGGCTCTCGCCATGCGCTCTCATCAGGTCCTTGACGGCCTCGACGTCGCCGTCGTCGCCCTCGCGTTCAGCATCAATCAAGGCCACTCCCCCTTGCCTGGATGATCGATAGGCCCCTTGTGGGCCGACCTCATCAACACCCGATGGGGTTAACGTCCGCTTGCGGCTCAGCGAGAGAGTGTTCCGGTGCCATCATCTTCCGCCGACACGGCAGCGCCGCCGTCCATCAGCGGCGAGCTCCCGACCGACGCCATCGCCGTCGAGGCCCTGGTCGGCCGCGCCTTCGGACCGGGGCGCTTCGCCAAGGCCGCCGAGCGCCTGCGCGAGGGCCGCTCGCACCTCATCGATCTGTCCCGCGTGGCGCGGGCGGAGGGCGCATTGGTGGGTTGCGCGCGGCTGTGGCCGGTGACCGCCGGGGCCGCGCCGGCCCTGCTGCTGGGACCCTTCGCCGTCGATGACGCCTTCCGCCATCGCGGTCTGGGCGGCGCGCTCATCCGCCACGCCTGCGAGGCGGCCGCCGCCGCCGGCCACGGCCTGATCCTCCTGGTGGGCGACGAGCCCTATTTCGCCCCNNGGCGAGGTGCGCCCATGCTTGAGCCCATCTACGCCTGGGCCTACCTAGGACGCCATGAGCCAGACGGCGCCGGCGGGGGGACTGCAAGGCGTGGCCGAGGCGGCCAAGAGCCAGGCCCCGGGTCGCGGCCTGCCGCCGGTTCATCTGTGGAACCCCGCCCACCGCGGCGAAATCGACATCGTCATCAAGCGCAATGGCGAGTGGCGTCACGAAGGAACGCCCATCGGGCGCGAGGCCCTGGTGCGCCTGTTTTCCACCATTCTGCGCAAGGATCCCGACGGCTTCCACCTGGTCACCCCCGTGGAGAAGCTGAAGATCACCGTGGAGGACGCGCCATTCGTGGCCGTGCGCGTCGATCGGGCCGCGGACGCCGAAGGCCGCCCGATCCTGCGCTTCACCACCAATGTCGGCGACCAGGTCGAGGCGGGAGGCGCCAACGCCATCCGCGTCGAAGCCGATCCAGACACCGGCGAGCCTCGGCCCTACGTGCATGTCCGCCGGGGGCTGGAAGCCCTGATCGCGCGGCCGGTGTTCTATGAGCTGGTGGAAATGGCCGTCGAGCGAAACACTCCGGAGGGTCCGACCCTGTGCGTCGCCTCGGGCGGCGAATGGTTCGCCATCGGTCCGGCGAAAGCTCACCTGCCGTGAACACCTCGCCCTTGGAGCCGGCGTCGCCGGAGGAACTGCGCGCCTGGATCGCCGGCCACCTCGATCCGCTGGAAGTGGGCGCGCCGGCGGAAGAGGACGTCCGCTCCGATCACGACCTCAATCCGGGTCATGCTCCGGTCCCGGCCGCCGCCTTGACACAGGCCGCGGTGCTGATCGGCCTGGTGGAGCATCCGAACGGCCTGTCGGTCATCCTCACCCGCCGCGCCGACACCCTGCGCAGCCATACCGGCCAGGTCGCCCTGCCGGGCGGTCGCTGCGACCCGGGCGAGACGCCGTGGGAGACCGCCCTGCGCGAGGCGCGCGAGGAGATCGGCCTGGACCCCACTCTGGTCACCCTGGCCGGGCTCTCGACGCCCTATCGCACGGGCACTGGCTTCCATGTCACGCCGGTGGTCGGCTTCATCGCTCCGGGTTTCGAACTCACGCCCAATCCCGGCGAGGTGGCCGATATCTTCGAGACGCCGTTTGGATTCCTGATGGATCCGCTCAATCACCAGGAGCGCCAGGGCAAGACCCCCTTGGGCGAGACGCGCCGATTCTACGCCATGACCTGGGAAGATCGCTACATCTGGGGCGCGACCGCGGGTATCCTGCGCGCGCTTTATGCCCGGCTTTATGGAGCGGCGATTGCCTAGGGTCTTTCTCATCCGCCTGTTGATTTTCGCCGCGCCGACGGTGGTCTATTTCGTCTGGCGTGAAGTCGCGCGGCGAAGCGGACGGCCGATGGGATCGACGCCCTGGGCATGGCTGGTGGCGGCCGGCGCGTTGTTGGCCGCGCTTTCCTTGATCGGCTCGGCGATCATTCCCCACGGGCGCGACACCGGCCGCTATGTCCCCGCCGAGGTTCGCGCCGACGGAACCGTCGCGCCCGGCCGCTTCGTCGCCCCGGGATCCGGACGCGATAGCCGGACGAAGCCATGAGCGAGACCCTCCCCATCCAGCCATGGATGACGCATCCGGCCACCGTCGCGGTAATGGACGCCCTGGCCCACGCCGGCGGCGACGAGGCGGCCCGCTTTGTCGGCGGCTGCGTTCGCAACGCCCTTCTGGGGCGCGATGTGGACGACATCGACATCGCCACCATCCTTGCCCCCGAGGCCGTCACCGCCGCGCTCAAGGCCGCCGACCTCAAGGCCGTGCCGACCGGCATCTCGCATGGCACGATCACCGCCGTCGCCATGGGCCGGCCCTTCGAGATCACCACCCTGCGCCGTGACGTGGCCACCGATGGGCGCCACGCGGTGGTCGCCTTCACCACCGACTGGAGCCAGGACGCCGCCCGCCGGGACTTCCGCTTCAACGCCATCTACGCCGACCGGGCGGGGCGCCTGTTCGATCCCACCGGCGCCGGCCTGGATGACCTGCGCGCCGGCGCCGTGGTGTTCGTCGGCAAACCGGCGGCGCGGATCGCCGAGGACGCCCTGCGCATCCCGCGCTTCTTTCGGTTTCTGGCCTGGTACGGCCACGGCGAGCCGGACGCCGCCGCCCTGGCCGCCTGCCAAGAGCACCGGGACCTGGTGCGCGATCTTTCCGCCGAGCGCGTGGCCAAGGAGCTTCTCACCCTGCTGGCGGCGCAGGATCCCCGCGCCGCCGTGCGCCTGATGGCGCGGACCGGGGTGCTGGAACTCATTTTGCCGGAGGCGGACGAGCCGGCTCGCTTCGAGGCCCTGGTGAAAATCGAAACCGAGATGCTGTTCAGCGAGGACGCCTTGCTGCGGCTCGCCGCCCTGCTGCCCAGCGATCCGGCCGTCGGCGAGGCCACGGCGCGTCGCTTGCGCCTCTCCAATCCTCAGCGGGAACGCCTGACGCGGGCCCTGGATGGCGAGCCGCCGCTGGTCTCCTGGATGAGCCCTCGCCAGACCCGCCAGGCCGTCTGGCGCCTCGGCGCGGAGGTCTTCTGCGACCGGGTGATGCTGGACTGGGCCGGCTCGGACCGACCGGCGACCACGACTCAATGGCGGGCGTTGTTGGCCATGGCGCAAAGCTGGCCTCGCCCCACCTTCCCCCTCACCGGCGAAGAAGTGGTCGCCGCCGGCGTGCCGCGCGGTCCCCTGGTCGGCAAGGTCCTGCGTGAGGTGGAATCCTGGTGGATCGACAACGATTTTATCGACGACAAGCTGTCCCTGGTCGAACGCCTTAAGTCGGTGGCCCAGGGAATGGCCTATTGAGCGGAAGGCCCGGTCCCGGAGGGTTGGACCAACTTGACTATTGTCGCCGGCGCGCCCTTCCTGATGGCCGAGCTTCTCCTGCGATCGCCGATGAGCGTCGGGGGAATGGCGGGAGGGACCTTCAAATGAAATGTGTGCTGGTGGCGATGGCGGTGGCGATGATCGGGGCGGGCGCGGCGGTCGCGCAGGCGCCCCGGACCGGACAGGGGCTCGACGAGACCCTCGGATTCATTCGCGACAAGACCGCCCAGCAAGGCCCAATCAACTACGCTGCCGCCACCCGCGATTCAGCCGATGGCCGTAGCTGGAGCAATCAGTTCAGCGCCGAGGCCAGCAACGTTATCGCCGACGTGCCGACCTGCCATCTCAATTTCCATTGGCACACCGTCGTTGATGGCAAGGTGATCTTCGACGGCGAAGGCGGAATTCCTTTTGGCATGGTCAATCAGGTCGTGGTGACCAGCATGGACGCGGACATCGGCAGGATCTCGGCCGAGGGGGGTCATCCCACCTGGACGAGCAACGTGACGCCGGCGGTCTGGGTGGTGACGACCCATCGCACCAGCGGGCCAAGCAACTCGCTCGATTTCCGCGACCGCGATCTGGCCGAGCGGGTCGCCCGCGCCATGCGGCACGCGGCGCAGCTCTGTGGCGGGACCAAGGCCGAGGCGTTCTGAGGCGGGCGCCAAGCCACCTGTTCGCACGGCGGGACCGGTCATAGCGCCAGCTCTTACTATCGAGCCGCTCTATCGTCGGCATGAATTCAATCGATTGGACGGGGCGCTGTTCGGCGCCTAATCAGAACGCCGCCCACCCACTCAGGAGGATCACCCATGTCGCTGGAAACCAGCAAGACCCTGCAGAATCTCAAGGAAGCCTTCGCCGGCGAGAGCCAGGCGAACCGCCGCTATCTCTACTTCGCCCAGAAGGCGGACGTGGAGGGCTACAATGATGTCGCCGCCGT
>PMOM01000200.1:9783-10642 GCA_003161535.1 Caulobacteraceae bacterium
AAGGCGGCCATCGCCGGCGAGACGCACGAATACACCGACATGTACCCAGGCATGGCCCGCACCGCCCGCGAGGAAGGCCACGACGAGATCGCCGACTGGTTCGAGACCCTGGCCAAGGCGGAAAAGTCCCACGCCGGCCGCTTCCAGCGCGCCCTCGACACCATGGACTGAGCTTTCAGGCTCCCATGACGGACGTTCCCGAACCCTCGGAAGCCGCCCGCGAGGGCAGCCTCGACGCGCCCCTTCGCCATGCCATCGCCTGGCGGGATCCGGCGTTCCACGACATGCCCGCCGTCGAAGCGGAGATGGAGCGGGTGTTCGACATCTGTCACGGCTGCCGGCGCTGCTTCAACCTGTGCGACAGCTTTCCCAGGCTTTTCGATCTGATCGACAATGGGCCGACCGGCGAGGTCGATGGCGTCGCCAAGGCCGACTACACGGCGGTCGCCGACGCCTGCACGCTCTGCGACATGTGCTTCATGACCAAGTGTCCCTATGTGCCGCCGCACCCCTTCAACGTCGATTTTCCGCATGTCATGCTGCGCCACCGCGCGGCCACGCGTAAAGCCAAAGGCGGCGATTTCGTACGCGAGCAGCTGGGTGAGACCGATCGCAACGGCAAGCTCGCCGCGCCCGTCGCGCCGCTGGTCAACTGGGCGACCAGGCTTGAAAACAGACCGGCGCGCGCGGTCATGGAGGCGGTGGCCGGCATCGATCGCACCGCGCAACTACCTCGCTACTTCGGCAAGACCGCCGGCGACCGGCTGAGGGTTCCCATCGCCCCCGATCCGGAGGGTCCCGCTTTCGGCCTGCGCAAGGCGGCGATCTACGCCACCTGTTTCGTCGACTACAACGCCCC
>PMOM01000050.1 GCA_003161535.1 Caulobacteraceae bacterium
CCCCCTCCCCCGCTTCGCGGAGGAGGACCAGCTAGGGTCAAGTTACCCGTTGGTTGGATGGGACTGTTCAACCCCGCCGCCAGGCGTTAATTGTCCGACGTCGGGCCTCCAGCGGGCGCCCGGCCGCAAGATGGCTCGCCATCCAAGACCCGCTCCGGACCCGCCCTCGCGCGCGGTAAGGAGTGTGCGTTGTGGATGGACCTTCCAAGGATGACAGCCGCCACCCAACGGCGCCTCGCCCTCTTCGCCAAGGCGCGACCGCGCAGGCCGACGCGCCGCCGCCCTTTGGCGAGGCCGTCGGACTTTGGCTCAAGATCGGCCTGATTTCCTTCGGCGGCCCGGCTGGCCAGATCGCCATCCTGCAAGAAGAACTGGTGGATCGCCGGCGCTGGGTGGACGAGCGGTCGTTTCTGACGGCGCTGAACTTCTGCATGCTGCTGCCAGGCCCAGAGGCCCAGCAGCTGGCCACCTATCTGGGCCTGAAGCTGCACGGGCTGAAGGGGGCGCTGGCGGCCGGCGTCCTCTTCGTGGCGCCCGGCGCGATCGTGCTCTTCGCGCTGGCCTGGCTGGCCGCCGCCCACGGCGATTGGCCACCGTTGCGGGCGGCGTTCAAAGGCATGTTGCCGATCGTCGTCTCCCTGGTCGCCCACGCGGTCTGGCGGATCGGAACGCGGACGCTGAAGACGCCAGCGGCCTGGGCGCTGGCGGTCGGCGCCTTCGTCGGCCTCGGCTTCGTCGGGATCGGCTTTGTCTGGATCATCGGCGCGGCGCTGCTGATCGGCCTGATCGCCGTTCGCCTGGGCGCTACGATCGCTCCGCCCGGCCACGCCCTGCCAGCCGATGCCGCGCCGACGGCCGGGCCCGGCGGGGCGGTCAGGCGGTTCGCGCTCCTCACAGCCGTCTTCGCCCTCCTGTGGGCGGCGCCGGTTGGCTTGGCCCTGGCCGTGGCCGGGACGCGCCCCTTTGGCGAGGTGGCGCTGTTCTTCACCCAGGCGGCCTTCGTCACCTTCGGCGGCGCCTATGCGGTGTTGCCGTTCGTGGCCCAGGGCGCCGTCGCCCACTACGCCTGGCTCTCGCGCGCCGAGATGGTCCATGGCCTGGCGCTGGCCGAGACCACCCCGGGGCCCCTCATCATGGTCACCCAGTACGTCGGCTTCTTCGCCGGCTGGAACGCGGCCATGGCCGGACAAGCCGGCGGACTCTCGCCGCTCGCGGCCGGGACCTTGGCCGCGGCGCTGACCACCTGGGTCACCTTCCTGCCGTGCTTCTATTTCGTGCTGGCCGGCGCGCCGCTCATCGAACGCCTCGCGCGCGACCGCAACGCCCACGCCGCGCTCTCGGGCGTCACGGCGGCCGTGGTCGGCGTGATCGCCACCTTGGCCATCACCATCGCCCGGGAAGCCTTCTTCGTGTCCGGCCGTCTCGATCCGGTGGCTGTCGTGGTGGCGATCGCCGCCTTCGTCGCGGCCTGGCGGTTCAAGGTGAGCCCGCTGTGGCTGGTCGGCGCGGGCGCGGCCTACGGGATCGGGCGCTTCGTTGCGCTGGCCTGAGACGCAATCGAGCGGAGGGTTTTGGCGCAGCCCGGGTAGAGCATTGGGCGGCTGGGGGGCGTTGCCTCGCGCCCCCTCCGTCACGCGGCAAGAAAGAGCCGCGCGCCACCTCCCCCGCATCGCGGGGCAGGATTGAAGAAAGTGCAGTGAGTCTATTCCTCCCCTGCGAAGCGGGGGAGACCATCCATGGCGCTGGTTTGCGCCATGACGGAGGGGGCGTGGCCCCCCTTGGTTGCGGCGCCGGGAAACGCATGTTATCAGGCGCGCGGCTTGTGGCGAGGGACTTCTCGGCGTCCGGCCGCCTTGTACTTTCTTTTGTGCAATCAAGCCTTTAGGCCGGTTCTGGAGGCTCGTTCGGGGCCGGCTCAACACTGACACCGGACGGTTCTCACGTGGCGGATGATTCCAGTGCGGCAGGCGCGCGCTACGCCCAGGCGCTCTTTGACCTGGCCGTGGAGACCGGCGCCCTGGGCGCGGTGGAAGCCGATCTCGCGTCCTTGAAAGCCATGACGGCCGGCAGCGCCGAGCTGCGCGGCCTGCTCACTTCCCCGCAATTTGCCGCCGCCGACAAGGCCAAGGCCCTGGCGGCCCTAGCCGCCCGCGCCAGGCTTTCGACGACCACCGCCAAGTTCCTGGGACTGCTGGCCGCCAACCGGCGCACGGGCGCCCTGCCGGCGATCATCGAGGCCTTCGCCCGGCTCAGCGCCGCCAAGCGCGGGGTGGTCTCGGCCCAGGTGGTCACCGCCGTCCCCTTGAGCGCGGCGCAGTCGAAGACGCTGGCNNCGGCGCTCGGCAAGGATCCGCACATCGAAACCCACGTCGATCCGGCCTTGTTGGGCGGCGTCAAGGTGCGCGTCGGCTCGCGCCTCTTCGACGCGTCGCTGAAGTCGAAGCTGGATTCCCTGAAATTCGCCCTCAAGAGAGCCTAAGAAGACCTCCATGGACATTCGCGCCGCCGAAATCTCCGACATCCTGAAAAGCCAGATCGCCAATTTCGGTATCGAGGCGGACGTCTCGGACGTCGGCCAGGTNNATCGCCCGGGTGTTCGGCCTCGACCAGGTGCAGGCAGGCGAAATGGTCGAGTTCCCCTCCGCCGGGGTCAAGGGCATGGCGCTCAACCTCGAGCGCGACAACGTCGGCATCGTCATCTTCGGGGCGGACGACAAGATCGCCGAGGGCGACGAGGTGCGGCGGCTGGGCGAGATCGTCGACGTGCCGGTGGGCAAGGGCCTGCTCG
>PMOM01000007.1 GCA_003161535.1 Caulobacteraceae bacterium
GGCATCGCCATCCACGGCACCTTCATCGCCGGCCTGCCCGGCGAGACCCGCGATACCCTGCGCGAGACCGCCGCCTGGGCCGCCCGCATCAATCCCCACACCATCCAGGTGTCGCTCGCCGCGCCGTACCCGGGCACCTTCCTCTACAAGCAGGCGGTGGAAAATGGCTGGCTCGACGCCGAGCACGCCGAACTGGTCGACGACCACGGCATCCAGATCGCCCCCCTGCACTACCCCCACCTCAGCCACGACGAGATCTTCAAGTCGGTGGAGACCTTCTACAGGAGCTTCTACTTCCGACCGGGGAAGATCGGCGCCATCGTCGGCGAAATGCTCCGCAGCCCCGACATGATGAAGCGCCGCCTCAGGGAAGGCGTGGAATTCTTTGAATTCCTGAAAGAACGCAAAAGCGCCGCTGCTTAAGACAAAGGCCGTTCCTTACCCCGAACCGTATTCCCCGCGAAAGCGGGGACCCAGGCTTTTTCAGATTGAATTTTGTTCGCGCCCCAAAATATTGTACGGACGGCGCCCGTGCGCTACCATGAGCGCTCGCCTGGAGAATTCCCCCTTGCCCCGCTCCGCCGCCCACCGCGACGACCGCCTCGAACTTCGCGCCACGCGCGACGAGAAGCGCCTGCTCTCCGCGGCCGCCGCCTACGAACGTCTGGACGTGACCAGCTTCATCATGCGCTCGGCTTTGCCCTCGGCGCGCGAGGTGGTCGAGCGCAACGAGAGGATCGTCCTTTCGGAGCGCGACACGGAGCGGGTGCTGGGCCTGCTGGAGAACCCGCCCAAGCCCACGCCGGCGCTCCTTGAAGCGGCGCGAAACCACCGGCGCATGTTCGCCAAGTGAACACGCCGAGTTGGCGCGAATGGCCGATCGGGCGCGAGCACGATCGGGCGGGCTTTGATTGCGGTTCGCCCGACTTGAACGACTATCTCCAACGCTACGCGCGCCAGAATCATGAGAGTGGCGGCGCCAAGACTTTCGTCGCCTCGCCCGACGATGAGCCGCCCCGCGTCATCGGCTATTACGCGATCAGTCCGGGGGCCATCGAGTTCGCGCGGGCTCCGCATGCCATCACCCGAAAGCTGGGACGCTACGAGGTTCCGGTGTTTCGCTTGGGACGTCTGGCGGTGAGCCTCCAGATGCAGGGACGCGGGGTCGGCTCGGCGCTTCTCTTCGCCGCCGCTCGCCGCGCCATTGCCGTGGCCGCCGAGGTCGGCGGCATGGCCCTGGCCATCGACGCCAAGGATGAAGCCGCCGCGCTCTGGTATGAGCGGTTCGGAGCGGTGCGCCTACTCGACAGTCCGCTCAATCTCATTCTTCCGCTTGCCACCATCGCCGATGCCGTCGCGGCGATGGGGAGTTGAAATGCCGCTCTCGAACCGCACCCTGATCATCACCGCCGATGACTTCGGCGCCGCCGACGCGGTCAACGAGGCGGTCCAGATCGCTCATCGCTCGGGTGTGCTCACCGCCGCCAGCCTGATGGTCGCGGCCCCCGCCGCCGCCGACGCCGTGGCTCGGGCCAAGGCCATGCCGGCGCTCAAGGTCGGGCTGCATCTGGTCCTGGTGGAGGGCCGCCCCACCCTCCCCGCCGCCGACGTGCCGGACCTCGTCGACGCCTCCGGACATTTCCGCACCGGCATGGCCGCCGCCGGCGCGCGGATGTTCTTTCATCCCGGCGCCCGGCGCCAGCTGGCCGCCGAGATCGCCGCCCAGTTCGCCGCCTTCGCCGCCACGGGCCTGACCCTCGACCACGTCAACGCCCACAAGCACTTCCACCTGCATCCCACCATCGCCGGCCTGATCCTTAAGATCGGCGCCCGCCATGGCATGGCCGCCGCGCGCGTCCCCATCGAGCCTCGCGCCGTGCTGCGCGCCGTCGAGCCGGGCGGCCACTATCCGCCCGATCCGCTCTTCGACCTCATGGCCGGACTGACCCGCCGCCGTTTCCGCCGGGCGGGAATCCGCATTCCTGACCAGGTCTTTGGCGTGGCCTGGAGCGGGGCGATGACCACGCCGCGCCTGGCCGGCCTTATCGAGCGCCGGCCGCCGGGCGTCACCGAGATCTATCTGCATCCGGCGACCCACGGAGATTTCCAGGGCGCCGCGCCCGGATACCGCTACGCCGAGGAACTGGCCGCGCTCACCGCGCCGCAGGTTATCCGCGCCGCGACCGCCGCATGAAGCTCGGCGTCATCATCGCCGCCCTGGTCGGCCTCGCGGTCGCCACCGCCATCGTCGGCTACATCGGCTTTGGCGCGGTGTTCGCGGCCATAAGGACTCTTGGCTGGCGGGGCCTCGCCTTCCTTACCGTCTATTCGGCGGCGCCGTTTTTCCTGCTGGGCTCGGCGTGGTTCCTGCTCGACGCCGGCGCTCCCCTGCGCCGCTGGGGCGTCTTCATCTGGGCCAGGATCGTCCGCGATTCCGGCTCGGAACTGCTGCCCTTCTCGCACCTGGGAGGCTTCGTCGTCGGCGCCCGCGCCGCCGTGCTGCAGGGGATCACCGCCACCACCGCCTCGGCCACCACCATCGTCGATGTCACCACCGAACTCATCGCCCAGCTCGGCTTCACCAGCCTCGGTCTGGCCATGCTGCTCCTGCGCTTGGGCGGCCGTGCGGGCCACGACGGGCTGATCGGTTCGGTGAGCCTTGGCCTGGCGCTTTCGGCGGGCGGCGCGGTCGCCTTCATCGCCTTGCAGCGGCGGGGCTCTGGCCTCGCCGAGCGGCTGGCGCAGCGTTTCCTGCCCGGCGCGGCGGTGCAGGCGTCCCTGGTCGGCGGCGCCCTGCGCGCCCTCTACGACAATCCATGGCGGATCGGGGCCGCGGTGCTGGTCCACTTCGCCGCCTGGACCGCCAGCGCCGTCGGCGTGTGGCTCGCCCTGCGCCTGGCCGGAGTCGAGATCGGCCTGGGATCAGTCCTGGCCATCGAGAGCCTGATCGGCGCGGTGCGCAGCGCCGCCTTCGTCGCCCCCATGGGCATCGGCGTCCAGGAGGGCGCCTACGCCCTGCTCGGCCCCCTCTTCGGCCTCGGTCCCGACCTTTCCCTGGCCCTGTCCCTGCTCAAGCGCGGCCGCGACCTGGCCATCGGCGTCCCGGCCCTGTTGATCTGGCAGGGTCTCGAAGGCCTGCGCGTGGTCAAGCCGAACGGCGGCGACGATGGGTCCGCGAACTGATCTCCCCCCGTAAAACGGGGGGAGGGGACCGCGAA
>PMOM01000037.1:0-1795 GCA_003161535.1 Caulobacteraceae bacterium
CAGCGGCGCGGCCGTGGCCGCCGAGGGCGGCTGGCTGCCAATCACGGTACCGTCGGCGCTGGTCACGGTGCCGTCCGGCTGCAGATAGGCGCCGTTCGATTGCAGGACGCCGGTGGGGGCGTTGGCGCCGAGGCTGGAAGCCGCCGCGTCCTCGGTGACGTCGGCCGCCGCCGAGCTCGCCGCTCCGCCGCCGGCGGCGGTGGCGATCATGATGGCGATGAAAAAGGCGACGGCCCACACCATCAGGCCGTGCAGCATGCCGTTGTGATTGTCGGCGTATTTCGCCGCCCGGCTGGCGGCCGCGGCGCCGGCGAAAAGGGCGATGGCGTTGGCCACGGCGACCCACAGGCCGGCGGCGGCCTTGAACGGCCCCGCGTCGCCGGCACGCGCCAGCTCGAAGGTATCGAAGGTGCCCGCTCCCAGGGCGGCGCCCAGGAGGTTGAGCATGAAACCGACGGTGACCGCGATGGCGGCGCCGGCCAGCACCGCTGGCCAGGAGACCAGGGTGTGAAGTGGGTGTGATTGTGGGGTGACGACATAGCCTTCGGTCATGGTTCAGCCTCCGGAGGAGATGGGTCCAAACACCCATCGATGGGCGCTAAACGCCTGACGGCGACGTTTGTTCTCTCAGCGGCGGCCTCGCAGAGGCGACTTGCGCGCTTTGGGCGCGCGGGTAGAAATGATCCCAGGGCTTGAGGGGACGGACAATGGCCAGATGGGCGAGTTTGGGGTTGGCGGCGCTGCTGGCAGTCGGCGTCGCGGGCGGGGCGCGGGCGGAGCGGGCCTGTCCGGATCTGGCGTCGGTGGCCTTGCCGCACGCCGCCGTGACCGCCGCGACCATCCAGACGTTGGGCCTGGCGGCCTTCTGCCGCGTCGATGTGACCAGCCGGCCGACGGCTGATTCCGACATCCGCGTCGAACTGTGGATACCCATCGGCGCGGCCTGGAACGGCAAATATGTGCAGTTCGGCAATGGCGGGTTCGCCGGCTCGATTCCCACCGCCTTCCTTACGGCGATCGCCGAACGCGGCTATGCCGTCGCGGCCACCGACGACGGCCACCAGACCAGCCAGGGGACGGACGCCGCCTGGGCGCTTGGCCACCCACAGAAAATCATCGATTTCGGCTGGCGGGCGCTGAAGGAAACCACCGACGTCTCCAAGGCCCTGATCGGCGCCATGAAGGCGCGAGGCCCCGCGCGGTCTTACTTCGCCGGCTGTTCCGACGGCGGCCGCGAGGCCTTGATGGAGGCGCAGCGCTATCCGGCCGATTTCGACGGCATCGTGGCTGGCGCCCCCGCCAACGATTTCACTCGGCTGCTCGCCTTCGCCGCCCAGACGCAGCAGGCTCTGTTGAACCGGCCGGGCGGCTATCTGACGGCGGCGAATCTGTCGGTGCTTCAGGCCGGCGCGCTGAAGGACTGCGGCGGCGAGGCGTTCATCCGCGATCCCGCCGCCTGCCGGTTCGATCCGGCGAGCGTCCAGTGCGCGCCGGGCCAGGACGCCGGGGCGTGCCTCACAGCCGCCCAGGTGGCGACGGCGCGGGCCATCTACGCCGGCCTGCGCGATCCGCGCACCGGGCGCCTGGTCCTGCCGGGCTATTCGCCGGGTGGCGAGGCTCAGCCGGGGGCCTGGAAGTCCTGGATCACCGGGCCGGCCCGCGACCAGGCCGCCTCGGCGCTCATTTCCCAGTTCGCCACCGGATTCTTCCGCGACTTCGCCCTCGGCGACCCGGGCTTCGACATTCTGAAGCTGGATCTGGGTGACCAGTTCGCCGCCATCCACGCCAGGCTGGG
>PMOM01000037.1:1802-2201 GCA_003161535.1 Caulobacteraceae bacterium
GGCAGCATCGTCTACTATGAGGACGTCCGCCGGACCCTGGGCGATGTCGATGACTTCTACCGCCTCTTCCTGGTCCCCGGCATGCTGCATTGTGGGGGCGGGGCGGGACCCGGCAATGTCGATTGGCTGGGCCTGCTGGACCGCTGGGTCGCGGATGGATCGGCGCCGCGCGCCGTGGTGGCCCAGAGCGGCGCGCCTGGCGCCCCGCCGCCGCCCGGCGGGCCGAGCCAGCTCTTGTGCCCCTATCCGGCCGTCGCCCGAAGGTTCTCCGGACCAGCCGATGCGGCCGCGAGCTATCGCTGCGAGGCGCCGGTCCGCGATCGAAAGTCCTAGGGCCGGGAGGGCAATCGGGTGAAGGAAGATTTTACCACCAAGCTCACGAAGAGCACCAAGGACAAC
>PMOM01000037.1:2256-3502 GCA_003161535.1 Caulobacteraceae bacterium
TTTTTTCTCTCGGCAACGGACCGCGCCTTCACCCGATTGCCCCGCTAGGGCGGGCGTCGTCGCCTTTCGCCCCTCGGGAATCCTGATACGACGAGCCCTCGAAAAGGAGAGTGTTCGTGTCGCAGGCCAGCGCCGAGGGCGCGCCCTTGGGCCCCGCCGAAGAGGCCGAGGCGGCGTACGAGCGGTTCGTGTGGAAGAATTTGCCGCGCAACTTCGCCGGCCACTTCCTGCACGGCATGCTGGGCATGACCGGCTTTCGCCTGTTCAACGCCCCCACTTTCCTGCCGGCCTATCTGCACATGCTGTCGGGGTCGGACTTCATCGTCGGCCTCGGCCAATCGCTGCAGCAGGTGGGCGGGGTGATCTCCCCGGTCATCGGCGCCACCCAGATCGAGCATCGCAAGCGCGTCCTGCCGGTGGCCATGCTGATGGGCACCTTGATGCGCATCCAGATCCTCGGCGTCGCCGTGGCCGGCTTCCTGCTGCACGGCGAGGCCCTGCTGGTCTCCATCCTGATCTTCCTGTTTTTGCTCGGCCTCTTTTCGGGGCCGCAGCAGGTGGCCTTCCAGCTCCTCCTGGCCAAGGTCATCCCCATCGCCCGGCGCGGGCGGTTGCAGGCGCTGCGCAACGTCACCGGCGGGGCCATCGCCGCGGCCCTGGCCTGGGTCGCCGGCCACTACATCATCCAGCGCAACCTCTTGGGCAACGGCTACGGGACGACCTTCCTTCTGGCCTTCGTGCTGACCAGCCTGGGCTTGACCGCCCTTCGCCTGCTCATGCGCGAGCCCGAACCGCCGACCATCCGCGCCAAGGGCCGGCTCATCGATCGCCTGCGGGAATTTCCCAGCCTGATGACCGAGGACCGCGGCTTCATGTTCTTCATGCTGGCCCAGACCCTGGCGGTGACCGCCCGCGTCGCCGCGCCGTTCTACATTCTCTACGCCGGCCACTCGATGGCGCTCGACGGCAAGAACCTCGGCCTCGTCTCCCTGGCCTTCCTGGGCGCCGATACGGTGACCAACATGGGCTGGGGCCTGGCCGGCGACCGTTTCGGCTTCCGCTCCACCTTCATCGTCTCCCTGGGCGTGTGGATCGCCGCCACCGCCCTGCTCATCGCCGCGCCGGCCATTCCGGGGCTGCACTGGGCCCACGTCGGACCGGCGCTTGACGCCAAGGCTTTGATCTTCATGGCCTTCTTTGGCCTCGGCGCGGCGCAGTCGGGCTTCATGATGAGTTCCCAGACCAT
>PMOM01000037.1:3534-3657 GCA_003161535.1 Caulobacteraceae bacterium
GGCGTGCTCTTCGGCGTCTCCATCGGCTTTCTGGTCGCGGCGCTCATCGTGCTGGTGGCCCTGGTCGAGGAGCCGCGATACCGGCGGATCAGTTGATGCGCTTTCTGCCCCCTCTGGGGGAAG
>PMOM01000271.1 GCA_003161535.1 Caulobacteraceae bacterium
AAGAACATCATCGCCAATCCCAACTGCTCCACCGCTCAGCTGGTGGTGGCGCTCAAGCCTCTGCACGACGCCGCCAGGATCAAGCGGGTGGTGGTGGCGACCTACCAGTCGGTCTCCGGAGCCGGATCGGCGGGCATGGACGAGCTGTGGAACCAGACCAAGGGCGTCTTCGTGCTCGGACCCTCCGAGCCGCAGGTGTTCGCCAAGCAGATCGCCTTCAACGTCATCCCCTGCATCGGCGACTTCCGCGACGACGGCGACACCGCCGAGGAAGCCAAAATTCGCGACGAGACCCACAAGATCATAGATCCGGCCATCGCCGTCACGGCAACCTGCGTTCGTGTGCCGGTGATGGTCGGCCACTGCGAGGCGGTGAATGTCGAGTTCCACGAGCCGCTGGACGAGGACGAGGCGCGCGACATCCTGCGCGAGGCGCCCGGGATCATGGTCATCGATAAGCGCGACGCCACCGGCTACATGACGCCCAAGGAAGCCCAGGGCGAGTTCGCGGTCTATGTCTCGCGCATCCGCGCCGATCCGACGGTCAAGCACGGCCTTTCGATGTGGGTGGTGGCCGATAATCTGCGCAAGGGCGCCGCCCTCAACGCGGTGCAGATCGCCCAGCTTCTCGACGAGCGCGGCCTGATCGGACACAAGGTCCTGGCTTGAGCGACGGCGCGGCCGCGCTAGGCGCGGGGTCCCGCCAGGCGCTGACGGCGGGCCTGGCCTGCTACCTCCTATGGGGCGCGCTGCCTGTCCTTTTCATCATCTCGGGCCGCGCCGGGGCGAGCTCCTGGGAGATCGTCGGCGAGCGCGCCATGTGGTCGGCGCCGTGGGCCGCCCTGCTGGTGGCGATGGCCGGTCAGGGCGCGCAGGTCCGCCAGGTGCTCGCCCGGCCAGGAACGGTCGCCCTCCTGGCCCTTTCGGCGGCACTGATTGCTTCGGGCTGGGCGGTCTATGTGTGGGCGGTGAACCATGGCCGCAATCTCGAGGCGAGCCTTGGCTATTACATCAACCCCCTGCTCAACATGGCCGTGGGCGCGGTGCTGTTTCGCGAACGCATCGATCGCTTCGGGGCCGCGGCCATCGCCCTGGCGGTGATCGGCGTTGTCCTTCAGACCATCGCCCTGGGTCATCCGCCGATCGTCTCCCTGGTCCTGGCGCTGACCTTCTGGGCCTATGGCCTGATCCGCCGGCGTGTCAACGCGGACGCCCAGACTGGCCTGCTGATCGAGTGCCTCGTGATGGCCGGACCCGGCGTCGCCTACGTCGTGTGGCTGCACCACTCCGGCGGCGGCGTCTTTGGCCGATCCCTGGGACGCTCGCTCCTGATGGCCACGCTCGGGCCGGCGACGGTCGTTCCGCTGGCCCTGTTCTCATGGACGGCCCGGCGCCTGCCCTTCTCGACCCTGGGCTTTCTGCAGTTCATCGGCCCGACCATCGGCTTCATCGTCGGCGTGGTCATGGGCGAGAGTCTCACCCCCATGCGCATCGCCTCGTTCGTGTTCATCTGGGCCGGCGCGGCCACCTTCGCGGTGGGGGCTTGGCGCGCCTCGCGACGGGTTCAAAGAGCGGCGTAGGCGGCCTCGATCAGGCGCCGGGAGCGGGGATCGGCGATCAGCTGCGCGGACTGCCGGTTCATCACATAGGCGCCCGAAAGCCCGCGCTCGGGGTCGGCGAAGGCGCAACTGCCGCCCCATCCCGAATGTCCGAAACTCCCCTCCCCCGGCCCATAGATGCCCAGCCCCTGATTGCGGATGAAGCCCGCGCCCCAGCTCATCGTGTAGGGCAGCACGAGGTCGGGGCCGGCGATGCGCTGGCGCGACGCCTCGGCGGCCAATCCGGCGGGCAGAACGCTTTGGCTTTCCAGACGGCCGTCGCCGGCGAGGATGGCCATCAGCCTAGCCAGTGCCGGCGCGGTGGCGTGGCCGTTGGCCGAGGGAATTTCGGCGCGACGCCAGGCCGCTTCGCCCAGACCGCCAGGAGAAGCCCAGGCGGTGAGAAAGGCCAGCCGCTTGGCTTCGGTAATCTGGCCAAGATCGGGCATGGCCGGCGGTCGGCGCACCTGGGCGCACCGGGCATGCTCGCTGTCGGGCAGACCGATCCACAGGTCCAGGCCCAGCGGCCCGGCGATGTCCTCGCGCAGGGCGGTTCCCAGGGTGCGGCCGTCGACGCGGCGGAAGACCTCGCCGGCCAGGTAGCCGAAGGTCACGGGATGATAGCCGCTGGCGCTTGCCGTGGGCCACAGGGGCGTCATCGCCGCCAGGCGGGCGCAGACGCCATCCCAGTCGAACCAGTCGGCTGGCGACATGGGACCGGCCAGCCCGCACAGCCCGCCCTGATGGGAGAGCGTCTGGGCGACGGTGAGCCCGTCCTTTCCGGCAGCGCCGAAGGCCGGCCAAAGCTCGGCGACGCGGATGTCGTAGGAGAGTCGGCCTTCGCCGACCAGCCTGGCGATCATCAGGCTGGCCAGCGCCTTGGTGGTGGAAAAGATCGGCGTCAAGGTGTCGGGCCCAAAGGGCGTCGTCTGGTGGCGATCGGCCCAGCCGCCCATCAGATCGATGACGATCTCACCGTCCCGAGCCAGGGCGAAGCGCGCGCCCAGTTCCAGATCCTCGGCGAAATTGGCTTCGAAGGCCGACCGCACGTCGGCGAAACGCGGCGGGCAGAGACCACCGATGCGGGGCTCGTTCACGCCAGTTTCTCCAGCCGCACATCGACATCGCCGCCGGCGACTATCCGGGCGACGCCGGCAACCGATTTGGCCAGCGCCTCGCGAGGCGCCGCGCCAGCCAGTCTTTCGGCGGTGAAAAGCGCGGTGAGCAGATCGCCCGTCCCCTTGGGCGCCGTGGTTTGGCGAGAATGGGCGGCCAGCCACGCCTGGCCGGCATCGACGAAGACCACCCCGATGTCGTCGCCAGCGGCTACGGAGGAAACCAGCGCCGGGCGGCCCAAAGACCGCCCGGCGGCCACCGCGGAGGTGGGATCGGCGACCGCCCGCGCGCTGAGCCGTTGCAGCTCCCAGGCGTTGGGAGCGATGAGATCGGCGCGCCGGACGAGATCGGCGGCCACCGCAGCCGCCACCGCCTCGTCGACGTAAAGCCCGCCGTCGCCATCGCCCATGATCGGATCGACGACGATCCACGCCTCGCGATTGACCGCGCGGATATCGTCGATGGTCCGCGCGGCGGCGGCGACCTGATCGCCGCTGGCGAAATAGCCGGCGATGACCGCGTGCAGCGCCTGGAACACGCCCGCCGCTTGCACGCCGGTCAGCACCCCCTCGAAGGTCTTGATATCGGTCGTGCCGCCGCCCGGCGCGCCGAGGCCCGGGTGGCGGCCAAAGACCACCGTAGGAACCAGCACCGTCTCAACGCCCAAGGCCGCCAGCGCCGCGACCTGCGACCCGCCGCCCACGCGCCCAGCGGCGACGAAGCTGGAAAGGATCAGGATCAGAGGAGCGGACGCGCCGCGCTCATCACCTCGGGTCATCCGCGTCGTCCGACCAAGGCGAGCCGATCGACGCCCTATTGTTTGAACCAGACATAGCTAACGCAAGCCAAGCTGATCACCGCGACGATCCCCAGCGCGGGGATGTAGGTCGCGACAAATCCATGCCAGTGCGCGCCGATGACAAGCCCCAGGGCCAGCATTCCGACCTTGAACAGGCCCGTCTGCCACCAGGTGAGCGTGAACGTCTTGAGAATGTTCATCTGAACCTCGCCGCAATCGCCGGCGCGACCCAGCCGCGCCGCCGGCCTCATCATAGGCCCGAGCGGCCGGGATTCCAGCGGCTTGAAATCGAAGGCGTCTTGGAGCCTGGGCCGCAGACGAGAAACAGAATCGGGCGATCCCACACGGCGCGAGCATGACCGCGCCGGCGCCCAACTCACCCCCCCAGGACGACTCAGCGTCGCCGCCCCGCGCCCGGGCCTTTAGGCTAATACCGATAGTGATCGGGCTTGAATGGGCCCTGCGGAGGCACCCCGATGTAGTCGGCCTGCTCCTTGGAAAGCTGGGTGAGTTTGGCGCCGAGTTTGCCCAGGTGGAGCATGGCGACCTTCTCGTCGAGGTGTTTGGGCAGGGTGTGGACGCCGGTCCCATAGACCTTGGCGTTCGTCCAAAGCTCGATCTGCGCCAGAGTCTGGTTGGTGAAGCTGGCGCTCATCACGAAGCTCGGGTGGCCGGTGGCGTTGCCCAGATTCACCAGCCGGCCTTCCGAGAGCACGATGATCTTCTTGCCGTCGGGAAACTCCACGTGATGGACCTGGGGCTTGATCTCATCCCACTTGAAATTGCGCAGGCCCGAAATCTGGAT
>PMOM01000043.1 GCA_003161535.1 Caulobacteraceae bacterium
GTGTCGTTCTTCGCCTATCCGGATAAGCCAAGCTGGTGCCTGCCGGAGGGCGCCCAGATTCTTCACCTGGTCCATCCGCACGAAGACGGCATGGGCGCTCTGCTCGCCCTGGTCGAGGCGCTGGGCGCGGCGCGCGCCAAGCCCGCTGTCGTTTCCCTCACCCTGCCCGACGCGCCGACGTCTGGGTTTAATCAGTACACGGTCGGACAGGTGATCGCCCGGCATCTGCCGCAAGGCGCGATCCTCGCCGACGAGGGCGCCACCTCATCGGGAGGGACCCAGCTGGCCACGGCTGCCGCCGCGCCGCACGACCATCTCAGCCTGACCGGCGGCTCCATCGGCCTGGGCATCCCCCTGGCGACCGGCGCGGCGGTGGCCTGTCCGGACCGCAAGGTCATCTGCCTGCAGGGCGACGGCGGGGCGATGTACACCCTTCAGGCCCTGTGGACCCAGGCCCGCGAGAAGCTGGATGTCACCACCGTGATCTTCGCCAATCGCTCCTACGCCATCCTCAACATCGAGCTGGCCAGGGTGGGCGCGCGCAACGTCGGGCCTCGGGCGCTCTCCATGCTCGACCTGCACAATCCCGAGCTCGACTTCGTGCGCCTGGCCCAAGGCATGGGCGTCGAGGCCAGCCGCGCCGACACCATCGAAGCTTTCGACTCGCAATTTTCCGCCGCCATGAGCCAGGGGGGCCCACGGCTGATCGAGGTGGTGTTTTAGGCCCACCCCAAATAACCGTCATGGCCGGGCGTAAGTCCCGGCCACCCATGAACACCTTCTCATAAGTGGGCGCGCCATAGCGCGCCCATCGCGATGGCGCCTCGGTGGCCACGGCGTCGCCCTGCGCAAGGTGGTGGTGGTGCGCGCTGAGTCCAACCGCCCTCTATGACCGCGCTTTGGCGCGGTCACCGGCTAAGAAGGTGTTCATGGGTGGCCGACACTGACGGTCGGCCATGACGGTCATTTTGGCGAACGCCCTACACAACCCCCGCGGCGATCAGGCTTCTGGCGCAGTCCAGGAGCGTGGCTTCCAAGGGGCGTGGGCGCCAGCCGAGCACCGCTTCGGCCTTGGCCGAGCTGAAGGAGCGCTTGCGCCCCAGCCCCGGCGTCACCGATTTGAGATCGCGATCGAAGAGGGCCGCCAGCCGGATCAGAATATCGGGGGCCTTGCGGGTGGGAACCTTGGAGGCCTCCTCGCCCAGCTGGGCGCGCAGGAGGGCCGCCAGATCGGCCATCCAGGCAAAATCGCCTGCGGCGATGAATCGCTGCCCCGCGGCCTTGGGCGCCGTCATCGCCGCGATGTGCAGCTCGGCCACGTCGCGCACGTCGACGATGTTGAAGCCGAGCCTCGGCAGGCCCGGAATCTTTCCCGACAGCAGGCGCTGCACCACCTGCACCGAGTCTGAAAAATCGCCGCTGAGAACCGGCCCGAGCACCAGAGCGGGATTGACCGTCGCCAGGCTCGTTGCGCCTTTCGACGTCGCCATCAGATCCCACGCCGCCCGCTCGGCGATGGTCTTGGAGCGCGCGTAGCCGCCGATGCGTACGTCGCTGGCGTCCGTCCATTGAGTTTCGTCGAAAGTCCCATCGGGGGCGTCGAATGGGCCGGCCGTCGCCGCCACCGAGGAGGTCATCACCACCCGCTTGACCTTCGCCTTGATCGCCGCATTGAGCGCCCTCAGGGCGCCGTCGCGCGCCGGAACGATCAGGTCGTTGGGATCCTTCGGCTCGGGGACGCCCAAGGGAGAGGCGACGTGGAGCACATAGTCACAGCCTTTCGCGGCCGCGTCCCATCCCGCGTCGCTGGTCAGATTGGCGGCGTGGAAACTAAGCCGGTCGCCCGCGTCGACCACCGTGGCGAACGCCGCCCGCACCCCCGCCTCGCGGCCAAGATCGCGCACCGTCGTGCGGACGCTATAGCCTTTCCGCAAAAGACCGATGACGCACCAGCCGCCAATATACCCCGACCCGCCGGTCACCAGCACCGTATCGGCTTTCGCCATTTTCATTCCCTCGGTTATCTGTACAGCGATCAGATAACATGCTTGGTTGAAAAGAGAAGTCGGCGCTTTATCGGCATGCGAGAAACCGAGCCGAAGCGAGAACGGGCACCCCATGAGCGATGGTTCCGTTGATCTGAAAGACGAGGCGCGCGCGGCGGTTTGGGCCATGCCGCTGGACGAGATCAATCCGGCCCAGCCCGCGCTTTTCCGCGACGACGCCTTCTGGCCCTACTTCGAGCGCCTGCGCGCCGAGGACCCGGTGCATTTCACGGCCGAGAGCGCCTACGGCCCCTATTGGTCGATCACCAAGTACGACGACATCATGGCGGTGGACACCAACCACCAGGTGTTCTCCTCCGACTCCCTCCACGGCGGCATCACCATCGTCGGCGAGCCCAATCCCGAGGGCGGCTTCATGTTCATCGCCATGGACCCGCCCAAGCATGATGTGCAGCGCAAGACCGTCAGCCCGGCCGTCTCGCCCGCCAGCCTGCAGCTGCTCGAGCCGGTGATCCGCCAGCGCGCCGGCGCCATCCTCGACGGCCTGCCCATCGGCGTCGAATTCGACTGGGTGGACAAGGTCTCCATCGAGTTGACCACCATGACGCTGGCCACCTTGTTCGACTTTCCCTTCGCCGAACGGCGCAAGCTGACCAGGTGGTC
>PMOM01000208.1:0-140 GCA_003161535.1 Caulobacteraceae bacterium
GCCGTGGCCGGCTTCAAGGCCGACGACCTGGCCATCGAGGTGAAGGAAAACCTCCTCACCGTGCAGGGCCGCAAGGTCGCCAACGACGAGGCCAAGCGCTACCTGCATCGCGGGCTGGCCGAGCGCGATTTCGAGCGGCG
>PMOM01000208.1:192-3271 GCA_003161535.1 Caulobacteraceae bacterium
GCGCGGCGACGCGTCGCCCCTTTCTTTTGGGCGTTCGCCCACCCGTCGGCTAGATCGACCATGGTCCTCCCCCGCCCCTACGCGGGGGAGGATCATGGAATCGCTATCCGCCGCCGGCCGGCAAAGGCGGCAGGGGCGCGGCGGCGGCGTCCAGATAGCGCGCCGAACGCGGGCTAAGCCTGGCGCCCAGCTCCACCAGCAAGGGATTGCCGGTGGGGATCTCCACCTTGGGGATGTCGGCGTCGGCGACGTCGAAGAGGTGCTTGACGATGGCGCGCAGGGAATTGCCGTGGGCGGCCACCAGCAGGGTCTCGCCGGCCGCCAGCTCCGGGGCGATCTTCGCCTGCCA
Organism: Caulobacteraceae bacterium; assembly: GCA_003161535.1. Lineage (GTDB taxonomy): Bacteria > Pseudomonadota > Alphaproteobacteria > Caulobacterales > Caulobacteraceae > Acaudatibacter. The sequence goes on from PMOM01000208.1 coordinate 542, forward strand.
ATAGGGCAGCACGCGCTCCAGGGTCATCTTCAGGCTCTCGGACCTGGGCGGCTCGATGCCCGCGTAGCGCCGGTCGGCGGAAAAATCGAAGGGCCCTCCCGGCTCCAGCGGCGGCGGCGGGATGTCGTAGGAGCGGCGCCATAGCCTCACCTGCTCGGCTCCGTAACGCGCCTCGATCGGCGCGTGCTCCTGGCCGGTCAGAGCCCCGTAGTGCCGCTCGTTCAGCCGCCAGTCCTTGACCATGGGAATCCACAGCTGGCCGGCGGCGGCCAGCGCCAGATCGGCGGTGCGGATGGCCCGGGTGAGCACCGAGGCGTGCACGCGGTCGAAGGCAATTGCCTCCGCTTTGATCAGCGCCCCGGCCCGCGCCGCCTCGTCCTCGCCCTTGGGCGTCAGATCGATATCCACCCAGCCGGTGAACCGCTTTTCGAGATTCCACAGGCTCTGGCCGTGACGCAGCAGGACGAGGGTGGGCATGGGGCTCCTTGGCGAGATCCCACCGGCTAGGGCCCGCGCGCCGGGGCGTCAAGCGCGAGGGGTCGGCCGATGGTTCGGTCAAGCGGAGCCTTGGCGATTGGCGTCCGCCTCGCCTATAGCCTTGCGCCCCATGCGCGGCCTGCTTTCCCTGACGCTTTTGGCGCTGGTCGCCCTGGCCATGATCGCCCTGGCCATGGTCTGGCCGCAGGGCCTCGGAACGCGCTCGCCCGCCCCGTTCGGCCATGCCCCGGCCAACCTGGACCGCCGCGGCGTTCTTAGGGGCCCGGGCGAAGCCGTCGACCCCTCTCCGCTCCCACCGCCTTTGCCGCGATGAACCTGAAAGTGGACTTGTCACTTGCGACGTGTGCGCTCGTCGCCTTAAATCGAAGCGTTTCCAGCGCGCCGCGGCGAGTTTGTTGGCCCCCGGAGGGCAGTGCATGATCGCCCCGGGCCGCGCCGCCAGAGATCGAGAGACTCCGCCAGGGCGGCGGCTTCGCTGGGTGTTCGGATTGCTGGGCGCCGTGGCCATCGCCCTCTTCGCCTTCGCCATCCTGCACAAAAAGCCGGCCAAGGCGGCCAGGCCCCAGGCCGTCCCGGTCACCGTGGCCAAGGCGGCGACCGAGGATTTTCCGGTTGCCATCACCGCCCTGGGCTCGGCCCAGGCCTGGAAGAGCGACACCATCGTCGCCCAGGTGAGCGGCATCCTGACCCGCGTCGCCTTCACCGAGGGCGCGAATGTGAAAGCGGGCCAACTCCTCGCCCAGATCGATCCGGCGCCCTATCGCGCCGCCCTCACCCAGGCCCAGGGCGCGCTGGCGCGTGACCGGGCTCTGCTGGCGGCGGCCCGCGTCGACCTCGCCCGCTACAAGACTCTCGCGGCCCAGGATTCGATCGCCCGCCAGACCTTGGACACCCAGGCCGCCTTGGTGAAGCAGGACGCCGGGATCGTGCTCATCGACCAGGGGGCGGTGGCCGCCGCCGTGGTCAATCTCGACCGGTGCCGCATCACCTCGCCGATCGCCGGGCGCGCCGGCGTGCGGCTGGTCGATCCGGGCAATGTGGTCAGTTCGGGCGGCGCCGGCGGGACGGCGCCTTCCACGACGGCGATTGGATCAATCGCATCGAGCGGCGGCGGGTCGGGCATTGTCATCGTTAATCAGATCGAGCCGATCGCCGTCACCTTCGAGGTTCCCCAGGGCGACTTTCAGCGCCTGTCGGATCTTTCCGACCGCTTTCGCAAACCCATGGCCGCCGAGGCTCTCAGTCAGGAGACCGGCGCCTCGCTGGGATCGGGGGTCTTGAGCATCGCCGACAACCACGTCGATCCAGCCACCGGCACCGTCCAGCTCAAGGCGCGCTTCGCCAATGCCGGCGATCGGCTGTGGCCGGGCCAGCTGGTCAACGTCCAGCTCACCCTGCAGACCCTCACCGGCGCCATCACCATTCCGGCCGCGGCGGTGAACGAGGGGCCGAACGGCGCCTTCGCCTATGTCGTGGGGGCCAATCGCCGCGCGTCGGTTCGGCCGATCAAGGTCGCCTGGACACAAGGCGCGACGGCGGTCATCGAATCCGGCGTCAAGGCGGGAGAGACCGTGGTCACCGATGGGCAGATGGGCCTCAAGGCCGGCTCGCCGGTCAGAGTGAGCCGCCCGGCTCCGCCGGCGGCGGCGCGGCCAGCGCCTTGAGCCTTTCCAGCCCGTTCATCCGCCGCCCCGTGGCCACGGCGCTGATCGCCATCGCCTTCCTGCTGGTGGGCGTCGTCGCCTACGTCCAGCTGCCCGTGGCCGCCCTGCCGGAGGTGGATTTTCCCACCCTGCAGGTCAACGCCAACCTGCCTGGCGCCAGTCCCGAGACCATGGCCTCCAACGTCGCCACGCCGCTCGAGCGGCAGTTTTCGCTCATTCCGGGCGTCAGCCAGATGACTTCGGTGAGCTCGCTGGGGTCCACCAGCATCACCCTGCAGTTCGAGCTGACCCGAAATATCGACGCCGCCGCCCAGGACGTGCAGTCGGCGATCAGCGCGGCCAGCGGCCAGCTGCCGACCAACCTGCCCAGCGCCCCGAACTTTCGAAAGGTCAATCCGGCCGACGCGCCGATCATGATCCTGTCGCTGAGCTCCGACACCCTGCCGCTGGCCCAGATCAGCGACTACGCCGACAACATCATCGCCCAGCAGATCTCGCGCATCGAGGGGGTGGGTCTGGTCAACATCGGCGGCCAGCAGAAGCCGGCCATGCGCATCCAGATCGATCC
>PMOM01000274.1 GCA_003161535.1 Caulobacteraceae bacterium
TGCGGATTCCGGGCTGATCGCGCCCAGCATTCCGATTTGATCCCGCCCACCGTTCCGATTTGATGCCGCCCACCATTCCGGAATGATGCCGCCCATCGTTCCGAGATGATCCCGCCCATTTGCGGGACCGGCCAGGCGCTTCGTCGACGCTAGGGTTCCTCCTTTTCCAGGAGGGGCCGATGCCGACGGAGAGGATCGTCATGCGCCGCGTGCGCGAGATGTTGAGATTGACCAGGGACGCCGGACTCGGCGGGCGGGAGGTGGCCCGGCGAACGGGGATCGCGCCCTCCACCTTGCGCGAGATGCTGCGCCGGTTCGAGGCGTCGGGCCTGGCCTGGCCGCTGCCGCTCGACCTGAGCGACACCGATCTGGAGGCCCGTCTTTACGGCGAGGCGGGGACCAAGCAGGGCCACAGGCGCCGGCCGGAGCCGGACTGGGCGGCGCTGAACCGCGAGCTGAAGCGCAAGCACGTGACCCTGCAGATCCTGTGGGACGAATATATCGAAGCCCACCCCGACGGCTATCGCTACAGCCGGTTCTGCGAACTCTACCGCGGCTGGGAAGCGCGCCTGCCGGTGACCATGCGCCAGACCCATCTGGGCGGGGACAAGCTGTTCGTCGATTACGCCGGCGACCCCGTCCCGGTGATCGTCGATCGGCGCACGGGCAGGACCCAGCAGGCGCACATCTTCGTGGCGGTGATGGGCGGCTCCAGCTTGTCGTTCGCCTGTGCCTCCTGGACCGAGACCCTGCCGGACTGGATCGACGCCCACGTCCAGGCCTTCGCCTACTTCGGCGGCGCGCCCCGGCTGCTGGTCCCCGACAACCCCAAGGTCGCGGTGATCAAGGCCTGCTTTTACGATCCGCAGGTCAACCGCACCTATGGCGAGATGGCGGCGCACTACGACACCGCCTTGTTGCCGGCGCGGCCCCGGCGACCCCGGGATAAGGCCAAGGTTGAAGCCGCGGTGCGCATCGTCGAGCGATGGCTGCTGGGCCGGCTGCGCAACCGCCGCTTCTACAGTCTCGCCGACGTCGACGCCGCCGTCGCCGAACTGCTGGTCTGGCTGAACGAGCAGCGGGTGCTGCGCTACGTCGGCCGCACCCGCCGTCAGCTGTTCGAGGAGATCGACGCTCCCCTGCTGAAGGCCTTGCCGGCCGAACCCTACGCCTTGGCCGAGTGGCGCGTGCGCAAGGTCGGCCTCGACTATCACGTCGATTACGACGGCCACTTCTACTCCGTGCCCTATCGCCACGCCCGCGCCAGCGTCGAGGTGCGCGCCACCTTGCGCACCATCGAGGTCTTCCTGAAGGGCGAGCGCATCGCCGCCCACCTGCGCGGTTCCGGCGACGGCAAGCACACCACCATCGCCGATCACATGCCCTCCAGTCATCGGCGATACTTGGACTGGACCATTGAGCGGATCCTGCGCGAAGCCGGCGCCATCGGGCCTTCGGCGGATCTGCTCTGCCGCATGATCCTTGAGGCCCGGCCGCATCCCGAACAGGGCTTCCGCTCCTGCCGGGGCATCGTGCGCATGGCCAAGAGCGTCGGCGTCGCCCGCCTGGAAGCCGCGTGTCTGCGCGCCCTACAGATCGGCACGCTCAACTACGGCGCGGTCAAGTCGATCCTCGATAACCGCCTCGACGGTCAACCCATCCGGCGCGCCCGCGGCGCTGCAGACGATGGCCTGCCCATCGCCCATCCCAACATCCGCGGTTCTGGCTACTACCATTGAAGGAGCGACACCCTTGCTGACCCATCCCACCCTCAACCAGCTCAACGCCATGGGCCTCCACGGCATGGCCAAGGCGTTCAACGAGATCGCCGCCAGCGCCGAGGCCGACGGCCTCGGCCACGCCGACTGGCTGGCCCTGCTCCTGGACCGCGAGGCGGTCCATCGCCAGGACAAGCGCCTGGGCGCGCGGCTGCGCTTCGCCCGGCTCCGTCACCAGGCGGCGCCCGAAGACATCGATTATCGCGCTTCGCGCGGGCTCGATCGGCGCCTGATGCAGGAGCTGCTCGGCGGCGCGTGGATCGAGGCCCACGACAACCTGGTGATCACCGGGCCGACCGGCGTCGGTAAGAGCTGGCTGGCCTGCGCGCTGGGACACAAGGCCTGCCGCGACAACCGCTCTGTCCTCTATGTCCGCGCGCCCAAGCTGTTCGATGAACTGGCCCTGGCTCACGGCGACGGCAGCTTCGCCCGCCGTCTCAAGAGCCTCGCCGCCGTCGAGTTGCTGATCTTCGACGACTGGGGTCTTGAGCCCCTCGACGCCCAGGCCAGGCACGACCTGCTCGAAATCCTTGAGGACCGCTACGGACGCCGATCAACCCTCGTCACCAGCCAGGTCCCCGTCGCCGACTGGCACGCCCTCATCGGTCACGCCACCTACGCCGACGCCATCCTTGATCGGCTGGTCCACAACGCCCACCGCATCGATCTGACCGGCGAGTCTATGCGCCGCACCAAACCCGCTCAGAAAGCTTGACCGCCTACGCTCAAACCATCCAAATCAAACCCGTCGATAAAGCGCCCACTGCTGGTCGGGATCATCTCGGAATAGTGGGCGGCATCATCCTGGAATGGGTGGGCGGCATCGTCGGAATCCGCA
>PMOM01000027.1:0-9352 GCA_003161535.1 Caulobacteraceae bacterium
GCCATTTCCGGTTTCATGTACAGCTGCCCCGAGCCGCCTTCGACCTTCGGGGACTGGGCGAGCAGGGCTTCGGCGGCCTGATCGGCCTCTTCGGGCCGGCCGCCCGCGCTCTGGATCAAGGCGCGCGCCAAGCCGTCCTTCTCTTCGAGCAGGACCTTTAGAAGATGCTCGGGACCCAGTTGCTGATGGCGCCGGGCCATCGCCAACGACTGGGCCGACTGGATCGCCTGCTTGGCGCGGTCGGAGTAGAGATCAATATTCATGGATTTTCCGGGAGTGGCTGCACACATCCCATTTAGTGTGACCAGAATGCCACACAAGGGGCGGGGCAATTCATCCGCCATTCAACGCTTGAGGAGGAGATTGGGCCACCGGGAGCCAGTGGACAAATGCGCCCGAGAACCAAGGCGGAGGAGTGGCGTTAAGGGCCATGCGAGGTGGCGAGAAACGAGGGTTTGGGTTGGCGAGCAAGCGGCCAAAGGGCGTACTGGCGCTTTTCTGGGCGTGCCTGGAGAGCACGGCCAACGGCCGCACCGAACATCGCCCGGTCTCGGCCGACTATCCCGATACCATCGTGCGCCGCACGACCTTCCCGGCCGGCGGAAACCTGGGCTGGCGAATATCGGCCCTCGTCACCCCCAGAGCCCAGCCGGCGCCGTGGAAGATCGTGGTCGTCACCGGCGCGCCTTCGTGGGCGGAGTATTGGGCCCCGATCATGGCCGCCCTGCCCTTGAACCGCGAGATGATCGTCGTTGATCGTCCAGGCTTCGCGGCCAGCGAGCCAGGCGACTGCGTCGCCGACATCCGGGTGCAGGCGCGGGCACTATCGCCGCTGCTGCGGACTGAGCCTGGCCAGAAATTGCTGTTGGTCGGACAGTCCTATGGGGCGGCGATCGTCGCCCTGATGGCGGCCGAGCACCCCGGTCGGATCGGGGGTGTCGTCCTGTTATCGAGCTACCTCGGCCAGGCGGGTCCGACGGCGCGCTGGCTGGTGAGGATGGGATCGCGATTTCTCAACCTGATTCCGCGTGATTTGCGGCACGCGGTCATGGAGATCCGCGGCCAGCCGGCGCAGATCGGACTTATGCATCGAGCCTTGCGCCGGCTTCGCGCGCCGGTGCACATCATCCACGGCGATCAGGATGACTTTGCACCCATCGAGGTGGCTCGCAGACTCGCCGATGAGATCCGCACCCGGCGCCCCATTCGGTTCCATGAAGTCGCCGGCGCCAATCACTTCCTCAATGACGGCCCGGCCGGCGATCTGATCGGAGTGCTGGAAGATTGCATTCCGCCTGCCAAGCCGGCCACCGTGTGGCGTTGGCCTAGATGGGCGATGTTCGGCGCGCGAACGCTGCCGGCCACCTGAATGCGTTAGCTGTCTTCAGCATCGCCGGACGGCGGCGCCGCCGCGTCGGCTTCAAAACTGCGCGGCGCCCGGCGACGGCGCGGCTTGCGAGCCTCCTCGACCGCCTCGGCGCGCGGTTCGGCGGGGCGCACCTGCAGGAAGGCCGGAGCGTGACTGACCTCGCCATCGTCGGCGCGTAGAATATGTCCAGGATCGGCATTGGTCGACCCGCCCGTCAGAGGGGTCGCTTCCGGCTCAGTGACGCCCAGTGGGTCGCGCTCGAAGCGGGGAGATCTTTCTTCGCGATTGTACCTTGGACGCTCGTCACGGAATGGGCGCGCGCCGCGGTCTTCTCGCGGCCGCTCGCTTTGCGAGCGGTCGTTGGCGAACCGATCGTTCTGGCTCCGGTCAGGTTGCGAGCGGTCACTCTGGAAGCGGTCTTGGCGCGGTTGATCGTCGCGACCGCGCGGGTCGTTCTGGCGATAGTCGTCTCGCGGGCGGTCCTCACGCCTCGCGTCATGGTGGCGAGAGTCCTGGGGTCGACCGTCTTGATTGCGCGCCTGGCGATCGCCGCCGTCGACGCTGTCACCGGCCTCCGACTCGGTCTCGACCTCGCTGGCTTCGCCGGCGCCGCTTTCATCTTCGAAGTCGATGTCATAGCCCGAAACGAATTGATCGCGCCCGACGATCTCCGAGAGGGGCCGCAGGGGTTGCATGGCGCGCATGACGCGGAAGTAGTGCTCGGCGTGTTGCAAGTGGTTTTCGGCCAGAACCCGGTCGCCTGCCGTGTGGGCGTCACGGGCGAACTGTTGGTACTTTTCGTAGACGTGCTGGGCGGCGCCGCGCACCTTGACGCCCTCGGGACCGTTGGAATCGAAGGCGCGATTGGAGTTGTGCTGCGGCTTGCCGCCACCACCCCCCCCGCCGCCGCCGTTCCGGTTACGGCTACGCTGACGCTTCATACCCTTGAAATCTCTCATATTTCCTTAACCTGTTGCCGTGATTCCCGCCGTGATGGCGTGAGAATCCGGGCCGTTGCGCTTGCTGTGGCTCTAGGGGAGCACTCACCCGTAAAATAGAAAGTGACTAGAAACCCTTGGTTCCCGCTCTCGCCGCGAGACTCGAAAGGCGGCGCGCTCACGAAGGGCCTACAGGTCGCGCTCCTTGCGGAGGCTTTGGCGAAGTCCAAACTGGACAGGCGCACACAGCCCGGTATTCCGGCGATTTCCTGGAGACTCCTCAATCTTTAGCGGTTCAGTCGCGCTTATCCAAGGAGTTTCTTGAACCGCGCGTCACCTTGGCGCCGGCGATGACGCGATCGCGGCCGGCCAAATCGGCAACGACGCGCAGGCCATGGGCGCCGGCATCGCGAAACATCGCCTGCACCGGCTCGCTCTGGCCCGGTCCGATTTCCACCGCGAAACGACCGCCGTCGCGCAGGACACGCAAGATTTGAGGGGCAAGCGCACGATAGGCATCGAGGCCATCGACGCCGCCATCCAGTGCCAGGCGCGGTTCGTGGTCGCGCACCTCGGGCGCCAGGCCAGCGATCTCGCCACTGGCTATGTAGGGTGGATTGGCGACCACCAAGTCGAAGCTCTCCGCGCCGAGGCCGGCGGTCCAATCGCTGCGCAGCAAGGCCACTCTGGAGGCCAAGCCAAGGCTGGCCGCGTTCTCCCGCGCCACCGCCAAAGCCTCCTCCGATACATCGACGCCAAGGCCCGCGGCGTTGGGTCGCTCGGCGAGGATCGCCAGAAGGATCGCTCCGGAGCCTACGCCAAGGTCAAGAATGCTGAAGCGCTGATGCTCGGAAAACTCCGGCAGCACCGCATCCAGGATGGTCTCGGTGTCGGGCCTGGGCGTCAGCACGCCCGGCGTCACCCGCAGCATGATCTTCCAGAATCCCTTGGAGCCCAGGATATGGCTGATGGGTTCGCGCCGCTCTCGCCGCACGAGATAAGCTTCGAGCGCCGCCGTCTGATCGGCATTCAGCGCGCGGTGAGGATCGGCGATGATGTCGGCCCGGGTCGCGCCGGCCGCCGCTTCAACGAGCAGGCGCGCGTCAATCACCGGTCCTTCCACCCCGGCGGCCTGCAGGCGGCGCTTGGCCCCGGTCCAGGCCGAGACCAGGGTCGTCACGGCTGTGGCGTTCGGGTCAGGCTCGCACGCCGGTGAGCGGGGAGGAGCCGAATGAGCCGGCCTTCACGCTGCCGGTCATGGCGTCGCCGCTGACGGTGACGGTGAATTCCAGGGTCATGGGAAACGGCGTGGTGATCGCCGCCGACCAAGTCAGGGTGTCGCCATCGACCTTGCCGGAAATGTCTTGGCCGCCCATACGTCCCTCCATCTTGCCGGTGAAGGTGTCACCCTTGGTGGTGATGTTGAGCGTGCCCTCCTGCACGCCCATGGGCGAGTTGATGGTGGTCTTCCAGGCGCCATCGGCGGACATGCGGATATCTCCATTGAAGTGAAGGAAAATCAGCTAAACAGCCGGCCGCCCGATAGGCAAGCACGCGATGGCGCCTATTCGGCCGCCTGCAAGGCCGCGGTCTCCGCGCTTTGACGCTCGGCCGCCTCGATCTGCGCGGCGCGCGCCTCCACCAGTTCGACGATATGGTCGACCATATCGGCATTGTCCTGCTTGTGGTCGGCCTTGCCGGCGACATAGATCATCCCCGCGCCCTTGCCCCCGCCGGTGAAGCCGACGTCTGTCATCAGAGCCTCGCCCGGGCCATTCACCACGCAGCCGATGATCGACAGGCTCATGGGCGCCGAGATGTGCTTGAGACGCGCTTCCAGGGTATTGACCGTCTCGATGACGTTGAAGCCCTGTCGTGCGCACGACGGGCAGGCGATGATGTTGACGCCGCGATGGCGCAGGCCCAGCGACTTGAGAATATCGAAGCCGGCCTTGATCTCTTCCACCGGGTCAGCCGCCAGGGACACGCGAATGGTGTCGCCAATTCCCGCCCACAAGAGTCCGCCCATGCCGATGGCCGACTTGATGGTTCCCGAGCGCAGCGCGCCGGCCTCGGTGACGCCCAGATGGATAGGACAGTCGATCGCCTCGGCCAGCATTTGATAGGCGGCCACGGTCATGAAGACATCGGATGCCTTCACGCTGATCTTGAACTCATGGAAGTCATGGTCTTGCAGGATGCGGGCGTGGCTGAGCGCGCTTTCGACCATGGCTTGCGGGCAAGGCTCGCCATAGCGCTCCAGAAGCTCGCGCTCCAGGGATCCGGCGTTGACGCCGATGCGCATGGAGCAGCCGTGGTCGCGGGCCGCCTGGATCACGTCGCGCACCCGCGAGGGCGAACCGATATTGCCAGGATTGATCCGCAGGCAAGCCGCGCCCGCCTCGGCGGCTTCGATCCCGCGCTTATAGTGAAAATGGATATCGGCCACCAAGGGCACGGTGGCGGCCTTGGCGATGGCCTTGAAGGCCGCCGTGGCCTCCTGATCGGGACAGGAGACCCGGACGATGTCGGCGCCGGCCTCTTCGAGTTGGCGGATCTGCTCGATGGTGGCGACCGCGTCGCCGGTGATGGTGTTGGTCATCGACTGGACGGTGATCGGCGCGTCGCCGCCAACGGGTACGCGTCCGACATGGATTTGACGCGACTTGCGACGATCGATGGCGCGCCAGGGGCGCAGATGGGTGTGATCTTGGACAGTCATGGGAAAGCTAAGATAAGGCCAAACCGCCGCTTGCCCAAGCCCGCCCAAGCATCGGGGCGGTTTGCTTCAACCGGCCAGGCGCGCCAGAGGCGTCTGGGCTTCGGAGAGCATGCCTCGCGCGATGCCCCGGTCGAAGACCTCCATGGAGCCGGGATTGCCTACATCGACGGTCAATCCGGCCGTGGGCGGAGCCCGCCACGCCTCGCCGGTCGCCAACTCCCGGGCGAAATAGACCGCGCCGCCCGGCCCGCGAACGATCAATGTCGTCGGCTTCTTGGCCTGCAGCAGAATTCCCGAATCGGGCCCCGATCTCGGGCCGGCGGCGCCAAAGATCGCTCCGGCGGCCACGAACGGGGCTCCGGCGATATCGGCGTCTGCGGTTGGCGCGGCGGTGGCGATGGGTGCGAGGCCGGGCGTCTCGTAAGCTGGCGGGCTGGCCGCTTCGGGCGGCGGCGGCAGGGGGGCCCCCAAATGGGCGGGGCCGGCATCGATCCGGACCGCTACAAGGCTTTGAACGGCCGCGCCTTGCCGCGGCGCGTTCGTCTGGGCATGGCGGAAGAGATTCCACGCCAATACCGCCGACACGATCAATAAGCCGGCGACTCCCAACCAACCAAGCCGTCGCGGCGCGCGGTGAATGCCGCAAGGCGCGCGCAGGGCGCCGTCCAACCGCGGCGCTTCGTCTCGAAAACGCGCCGCAACCGCGTCGCCGTCTAGGCCAAGAGCGCTGGCGTAGGCGCGAACGTAGCCGACCGTAAAGGGTCTGGCCGGCAATCTGTCCAGGTCGAAGGCCTCGATAGCGCCAAGATGGGCCGCCCGCACGCGGGTGACCGAGGCAATGTCCATGACGGCTAGGCCGAGGTGTTCGCGCGCTTCGCGCAAGGCGGCGCCCAGGTTTCCATTGGGGTTGAGGATGACATTGGCGCGGCGCAGGGAAGCGAAATCGGAGCCCAGCGCCAGGGCGGCGTGGCTTGACCCGAAGTCGCTCGTATCCAGCGGCATGCCGCCCCTCCCCCTTGCCAACGTGGCTGCGTCGGTAAAGATTCGAAACGTTCTTAGAGAGCGTTCCGCGACACCACGTCCAGCGAATAAAGGGTTATCAACCGAACTTTCTGTATTCAATGCGCTAAAGCGCCACAGCGAGCTTTCGCGCGAGCGCTTCGACTTCGCCGCGCACCGATCCGGCCGCGCTCTTCAGCAGCGGCTCCAGACCCCGGCGCGCCGCCTCGCGATCGCAGGAAAGCACCATCTGCTTGACCGGACCGATGCCCACCGGCGGCATGGACAGCCGATCAAACCCTAGCGCCAGCAGGGCGAAAGCCTCCAAAGGCCGGCCGGCGATTTCGCCGCATACCGAAACTGGCGTGCCGGTGGCGATGCAGGCTTCCTTGATGGTCGACAGGGCCCGCAAGGCCGGCGGCGAAAGCACGTCATAGCGATCCGACACCCTGGGATTTCCCCGGTCGGCCGCGAATAGATATTGCATCAGGTCATTGGTGCCGATCGAGACGAAATCGGTCATCGGCAATAGCGCGTCGAGGTGCCAGATCAACGATGGCGCTTCGATCATGGCGCCGACGTCCAGCCGCGAGGGCCCTGGACGGCCGCGCCGACTGGCCCAGGCGATCTCGCGATCCACCAAGGCGCGGGCGGCGCGGAATTCCTCCACGCTGGCCACCAGAGGGAACATCACTCGAAGCGGCCGGCCGGCCACCGCGGCGATCAGGGCGCGTAGCTGAATGCGCAGCAGAGCCGGCCGATCAAGTCCCATGCGCACCGCTCGCCAGCCAAGCGCCGGATTGTCCTCCCGCTCGGCCTCCAGATAGGGGAGCACCTTGTCGCCGCCCAGATCGAGTGTGCGGAAGGTCACCGGCAGGTCTCCGGCGGCGTCCAACACTCGAGCATAGAGGGCGGCCTGGGCATTGAGGCGCGGCAGGTCCTCGGACACCATGAACTGAAACTCGGTGCGAAACAGGCCGATGCCCTCCGCGCCGGTCTCGGGCAGAATGTCGAAATCCACGGCAAGGCCCGCGTTCATCAGGAGGGTGATCTTGACGCCGTCACGAGTGAACGCTGGGGTATCGCGCAGCCTCGCGAACTCGGCCCGCCGTTCGGCCCGCACGCCCATGCGCGCGGTGACCGCCTTGACCACATCGGGTCGCGGACGAAGGTAGGCCTCGCCCATCTCCGCGTCGACGATCACCGGGTCGCCCTCGTTGACCCGATCTCGCAGCCCGGCGATCCGGCCGACGCACGGTATGTCCAGGGCGCGCGCGACAATGGCCGCGTGGCTGGCCGAGGATCCCTCCTCGAGAAGCAGTCCACGCAGCTTGGCCCGGTCGTATTCCAGCAGGTCCGCGGGACCAAGATTTCGGGCGATGAGGATGGCGTTGTCTGGCAGGCTTCGAGCCTTGCCGCCGTCGCCGCTCAGGTGGCGCAACAATCGATCGTTGAGGTCCTCAAGATCGTGCACGCGTTCGCGCAGATAGGGATCGCGCGCCTGGCCGATCCCGGCGCGATGCTCCGATCGCACACGCTCGACGGCCGCCTCGGCGGTCAGGCCAGAATGGACGGCCTCCTGCAGGGAGTGGTTCCAGCTTCGGCTGTGGGCCAGCATCTTGTAGGTCTCAAGAACGTCGTAGGACGCGCCCAGGATGCCCTCGTGACCATCCAGCATGGCGTCGATCTGGGCTTGCAGATCGCCGATGGCCGCGGCGAGGCGGCCTTCCTCGGCGGCGGAGTCATCCGATAGCAGGCGGCCGACGGCCACCGGCGCTTCATGCAGAACCGCGACGCCGAAGGCCAATCCATCGGCGAACTTGGCGCCCTTGAGCCGCTCCGGCCGGCGCGGCGCGATCTCGACATCCTTAAGTTCCTCGCGCGAGAGCAGATCGCCGGCGGCCACCATCTCGGCCAGGACCATGGCGATGATCTGCAGATCCTCGACGTCATCTTCGGCATAGATTCGGCTGGTCCGGTTTTGCACCACCAGGACGCCGATGGCCCGACCGCCCCGGAGCAGCGGAACGCCCAGAAAAGCGTGAAAGGGATCCTCGCCGGTTTCCGGACGATAGGAAAACGCCGGATGATTTGGCGCGTCCGAGAGGTTGAGCGGGCCGCCCAGGCGCATGATCTCGCCGACCAGGCCTTCGCCCGGTTTGAGCTGGGTGACATGGATGGCGCCAGGATCGAGGCCCTCGGTGGCGAACAGCTCCATCTCGCCGGTCGCCCGCCGCAAGTAGATGGAACACACCTCCGCGACCATGGAAACGGCGATGGTCCTCACCACGGCGCCAAGCTTGGCCTGGGTCGGTCCCCCTCCGGCCATGGCTTCGCGAATCTGCCGAAGCAGGCTGCGCGGTCCGCGGATGGCGAGCGCTGGCGGCGGCATGGCCCTGTGAAACGTCTCTGCACTTGTCCTAGCGGCGCCTATAGCAGGTTTTGGCGGGCGCGCGCGCCGGGCGGCATGGACTGAGCTGCTTTCGGGGCCAAGCGCCTCTTCTTTGGGCGGCGGCGGATGAGACAGACGGGCGCGCTCATGTCATCGTGGCGTCCAGTCGGGCGCCGCCCGAGACGAAGAGGACAAAGCATGCGTGGAAAAGCGGGACTGTTCCTCCTGGGATGGGCGATGGTGCTGTTGGGTGGCTTGCTCGCCTATAGCGTGCAAACGACGGGCGGAGTCACGGTCGAGGACGTGCGCTACCGGGGAGCTGGCGGAGAGATTCTGTCGGCGCTGCTCTACATCCCGCCGCGAGCGACCATCCGCGCGCCCGCTCCGGCGGTGATGGTGAGCCACGGCTACATCAACACCCGCGAAATGCAGAGTCCGTTCGCCATCGAACTGGCCCGGCGAGGTTTCGTCGTCCTGGCCATCGACATGGCCGGCCACGGCTACAGCGGTGGGGCGGTCGGCGCCGATGACGGCGGCGGACCCGACGGCCTGAAGTATCTCCAGGCGCTGCCGTTCGTCGACAAATCCAACATCGGCCTCGAAGGCCACAGCATGGGCGGCGTTCCCGTGGTCGGCGCGGCGCTCGCGCAGCCGGACGGCTATCGGGCCATGGTTCTGGAGGGGTCGACGACGCCGAACATCGGTCAGGTCGGCATGGGCACGCCGCGGTTTCCTCGCAACCTAGCCGTCGTCTTCGGCCAATACGATGAGTTCGCCCCTCTGATGTGGCAGGCGAGCAAGGGCTCCGCGGTCGGCGCATCGCCCAAGCTCGAGCAGCTTTTCGGCGCGGCCCGCCCGGTCATCCCCGGGCGGGTCTACGGCTCGATCGACCAGGGAACCGCGCGCCTGTTGATCAATCCGCCGATCACCCA
>PMOM01000027.1:9366-12716 GCA_003161535.1 Caulobacteraceae bacterium
CCCAAGCCGCCCGGAGACCAGATCTGGCTGTGGAAGGAAGTGGGGACGCTGATCGCCTTGACGGGCTTCGTGACCCTGCTCCTGGGAACCTTCCAGCTTCTCCTGGCCACGCCGCTATTCGCCGATCTTCGCCAAGAGGCCGCTCCGGCGAGAATCCGGCGCGACGGGCGCTGGTGGCTGGCTTTCGCGCTTACCGCCGCCGTGCCGGCGCTCAGCTTCTATCCGTTGATGAACGCCGGTTTCGCCCTCCTGCCCTCGTCGGTCTTTCCCGAGTGGGTGACCAATCAGCTGCTGGTGTGGGCCCTGGCGAACGGCGCCGTCAGCCTGCTCCTGGGATTCGCGCTGCGGGGAGGCAGGCCGGCGTTCACCCGTCGCTGGGGCCTGTCGATGACCATCGCCTTGC
The DNA here is from genome assembly GCA_003161535.1 of Caulobacteraceae bacterium. Classification (GTDB taxonomy): domain Bacteria; phylum Pseudomonadota; class Alphaproteobacteria; order Caulobacterales; family Caulobacteraceae; genus Acaudatibacter. The sequence continues at coordinate 9,770 of PMOM01000027.1, forward strand.
TGTGCGCGGGCATGGGGTATCTGGCGCTCGTGGTCGTCGACGCCCTCTTCAAGGTCGACTTCCGTTTCTGGGTCGTCGGCCTCAAGCTTTTGGATTCTCGTCACTTTATCTATTGGCTGGCCTATCTGGGACCGTTCGTGCTCGTCTTCCTGGTGATGATGAGATCCCTCCACGCCAATCTGGCGGTGAAGGGCGAGAGCGCGGCTGCGCAATATTTCACCGCCGCCGGCGCGCTGGCCCTGGGCTTTGTCGCCCTGCTCGCCGCGCAGTACGCCAGCCTTCTGACCACCGGCCTGTTGATCAACCCCGACCAGGCTCTGAACACCATCATCGCCATCCAGTTCGCGCCCATATTGGCCGTCGTCGGCTTGATCGGCGCGTTCACCTATCGGCGGACCGGCGGCTATGTTCCCGGGGCGGTCATCTGCGCTCTGGTGGTGACCTGGTACATCGTCGCTGGAACCGCCACGCACTGGTCGCCGGGCTGGAGTCTGCCCAAGATGACCGGCCTGTACCCAACGCGCCCGCTGGTCGAGGTGGGTGGCTCACCTTCGCAATAGTGGCCGTCGAGACGCCGCCGTCTATGGGCTCAAGGCTGATCTAGCCCGTAAGCGGCATGCAGCGCGCGCACCGCCAGTTCGGTGTAGGCCGCGTCGATCAAGACGCTGATCTTGATTTCAGAGGTCGAGATGACCTGGATGTTGACCCCCTTCTCCGCCAAGGCTCCGAACATCGTCTTGGCGACGCCGGCGTGGCTGCGCATGCCCACGCCGATTACCGACACCTTGGCCACCTCTTCGTCCACCGCGACCTCTTCAAAGCCGATGGCGCTCTGGGCTGACTTGACGATTTCGACCGCGCGAGCGGCGTCGCGTCTGCCGACCGTGAATTCCATATTGGCCGCGCCTTCGCTTCGGGCATGGCTTTGGACGATCATGTCGACGTTGACATTGGCGTCGGCCAGACGGCCGAAGATTTCCGAAGATACGCCGGGATGGTCGGGCAATCCGAACAGGCTGATCTTGGCCTCGTCCCGGCTGAAGGCCACGCCACTGACGATGCGTTTTTCCAAGATTTCCTCCTCATCGCACACGATGGTGCCTGGGCCGGGAGCGCCACCCGGTTCGACAAAACTGGATAGCACACGCACCAAAACCCCATGGGCCATGGCCATCTCCACCGAGCGGGAGTGCAGTACCTTGGCTCCGAGCGAGGCCATTTCCAGCATTTCCTCATAGCTGACTTTGGCAAGCCGGCGCGCCTTCGCCTCGATCCTGGGATCCGCGGTGTAGACCCCATCGACGTCGGTGTAGATGTCGCAGCTTTCGGCCTTCAGCGCCGCGGCGATGGCCACCGCGGTGGTGTCTGATCCGCCCCGTCCCAGGGTGGCCAGTCGGCCGCCCCGGGTCACGCCCTGGAATCCGGCGATCACGGCCACCTCGCCGGCGTCCAGCGCGCCGATCAGATTGGCGGCGGGTATGTCATCGATGCGCGCCCGTCCATGCGCGCTGTCGGTGAAGATGGGAACCTGCCAGCCGAGCCACGAGCGGGCTGGAACTCCGAGGTTGCGCAGAATCATGGCCAACAGACCGGCGGTGACCTGCTCGCCGGACGCCACCACGGCGTCGTACTCCTCATCCGACGGCCCGAGGTTTCCGGCCGCCTCTCCGGCGCCGTCGGTCCAGGCGACAAGTTCATTGGTCTTGCCGGCCATGGCGGAAACCACAACGGCCACGCGCCGGTTGGCCGCTTCCGCCGCCACCAGGCCGGCGACCCTGCGGATTCGCTCAAGGTCGGCCATCGAGGTGCCGCCGAATTTCATCACCAGACGAGACAACCGACGCGCCCTCCGCAACCGGGCCTTCTAGCGAAGGGGTTTTCCATCGGCAACGACCCTGGGCTAGTGTTCGGGTTCGAACCTCGTCGCCCTGTCTTGTTCAGCACGGATCGATGTCCAAAGCCGACAGCCCAACTTCCAGCATCGATGACGCCGACGTCGCGCGTTTTTCAGCCATCGCCGAAGCGTGGTGGGATCCGGGCGGCGAGTTCGCGCCGCTGCATCGGCTCAATCCCATCCGCCTCGCGTTCATTCGCGAGCGGGCGTTGGCGAAGTTCGCCAAAAACCCCTTGGCGCGAGCGCCGTTCGCCGGTCTGCGACTGCTCGACATCGGTTGCGGCGGGGGACTGCTCTGCGAGCCGATGGCGCGGCTGGGATTCGCTGTCACCGGCGTCGATGCCTCGGAGCAAAACATCGCCGTCGCCGCCGCCCACGCCGACGACATGGGCCTGAGCATCGGCTACCGCGCCACTACCGCCGAGGACCTGCTGGCGGCGGGCGAGCCGGCGTTCGACGTCATCCTCAACATGGAGGTGATCGAGCATGTCACCGATCCGGGCGCATTCCTGCGGGATTGCGCGCGCCTGCTTCGCCCCGGCGGCCTGATGATTGTGGCGACGCTCAACCGGACGTTCGCATCGCTCGCGCTGGCCAAGTTTGGCGCCGAATACCTGCTGCGATGGCTGCCCGTCGGAACCCACGACTGGAGAAAGTTTCTCACGCCCGAGGAAGTGCGCGGCTTCCTGGCCGGTGAAGCATTCGAGATCGAAGGGCCGTTTGGCGTGTCGTTCGATGTGGCCAACGGGCGGTGGTCTTTGAGCTCGGACGCGCGCGTGAACTTTATGATGACCGTCGCCACGCCGAACAGTAAGCTGGCGGCTAAGCCTCGTCATCGCTCGCCTCGTGGAGATGGCGATCGAACCTCGCCGGCTCGTCCCAGCCGCGTCGCGACGAATAAAAGACCAGCCACATCAGCGCCCCAGCCAGCACCCCTGTCCCCGCCACGCCGCCGACGATGACGAGGATGAGGGCCGACCCCCCCGAACCGACATCGCCCAGCCCCCCCGAAGCATAGAGGCTCCAGCCCATCCAGCCCAAGACCGCCGCGAT
>PMOM01000075.1 GCA_003161535.1 Caulobacteraceae bacterium
CACGTGGTGATCACCTCGGTGGACCGGGATGACCTGGCCGATGGCGGAGCCGCCCACTTCGCCGCCACGGTGGCCGCCATCCGCGCCGCGGCGCCAGGCGCCACCATTGAGATCCTCACCCCCGACTTCCTTCGCAAGCCGGCGGCCGCCGCCGAAAAGGTGATCGATTCAGCGCCCGACGTCTTCAACCACAACCTGGAAACCGTGCCGCGGCTCTATCTCTCCATCCGACCTGGCGCGCGCTACTATCATTCCCTGCGCCTTCTCGAGCGGGTGAAAGAGCGGGCGCCGGAAATGTTCACCAAATCAGGCCTGATGGTGGGCTTGGGGGAAGCCAAGGAGGAGGTGGTGCAGGTGATGGATGACATGCGCTCGGCCGGCGTCGACTTCATCACCATCGGGCAGTATCTGCAGCCGACCCGCAAGCACGCCCCTATCGACCGTTTCGTCACCCCCGAGGAGTTCGCCGCCCTGGAGACGATCGCCCGGTCAAAGGGCTTCCTGATGGTGTCGGCCAGCCCGCTGACTCGCTCCTCGCACCATGCGGGCGAGGACTTCGCCCGCCTGCGCGCCGCCCGCCTGGCGCTGACATCCAAGGCGCCGGCCGCTTGCGTCATCGCCTGACGCGCATCCTGCCCTATCGGCCAGAGCAGCTCTTCGATCTGGTGGGGGATGTCGAGCGGTATCCGCGGTTCGTGCGATGGGTGACCAGCCTTCGCACCTGGAACCGCCGCGAGGCCGCAGACGGGGTGATTCTGCTCGACGCCGAGGCCAAGGTGAAGTTTTCCATCATCCATGAGCGCTTTTCCACCCGCGTCCGGTTGGACCGTCCGGCGCTGGCCATCGATGTGGACCTCATCTCCGGACCCTTCCGGCGCCTGGAAAACCGCTGGCGCTTCGCGCCTCACGCGACGGGCGCGGAGCTCTCCTTCGAGATCGATTTCGAGTTTAGGTCTCGCCTGCTTGAGCGCATCCTGGCCACCAACGCCAATCGCGCGGTCAGGCGATTGGTGGGCTGTTTCGAGGCGCGGGCGGAAGAACTCTATGGCTGATCGGAGAGGCGACATGAACCCATCGGCATCGTTCTGGCTCCTGAAATCCGAGCCGGAGAAATATGCCTTCGGCGATCTGGTGCGCGACGGGCGCACGGTCTGGGACGGGGTGCGCAACGCTCAGGCGGCCATCTACCTTCGCGCCATGCGAAAAGACGATCGCGCTTTCATCTACCACTCCAGGACCGAACTTGCCGTGGTTGGCGTGGCCAGGATCACGCGGGAAGCCTTCATCGATCCCAGCGACCCGGCGGGCCGCTTTTCGGCTGTGGAGATAGCGCCCGTGCGGGCCCTGAGCGCGCCGGTCGCCCTGGCCGACATGCGGGCAAATCCCGTCTTGGCCGGCATGGTCATGTTCCGCCAGTTTCGCCTGTCTGTGACGCCGGTGACGGGCGGTGAGTGGTCCGCGATCCTGGCGATGGCCGGTGATGCTGGCGACGCGATATGAGCGGTGTTGCTACCGCAATCGCTCTCTGAGGAGTTCCAGAGCCACCTGAACCGCCGCCATCTGGATTTCCCACCGGGTCTCAAGCTCGAATATCTCCATGCGGTGCTGCACCGACTGGTTGGAGCGCGCGGTGGCGAAGTGCACCGTGCCCACCGGCTTCATGGGCGTGCCGCCGTCCGGGCCGGCGACGCCGGTGACGGCCACCGAAAGATGGGCGTGCGAGTGCTCCACGGCGCCTTCGGCCATCATCCGGGCGATCGGCTCGGAGACGGCTCCCAGATCGGCGATCAGGTCGCCCGAGACGCCCAACATCTCCTGTTTGGCCCGATTGGTGTAAGCCACGAAGCCGCGCTCGAAGACGTCCGAGGCGCCCGGAATGGCGCAGATGGCCGCCGCCACCAGGCCGCCGGTACAGCTCTCCGCGGTAACGATGCGCAGCGAGCGCTCTCGCGCGTCGTCGATGACGAGGCGCGCCAGGGTGTCGATTTCGAGTGAAAACATTGGGCGGACCCTGTGAAACGGCGCGAGCGCCCGCACCCCTTAGACCGGCAGGGCCACGGCCGCCACGGCCTGGGCGGCCAGACCTTCGCCGCGGCCGATGAAACCGAGCTGCTCGGTGGTGGTCGCCTTGACGCTGACCTGATCGACGGCGAGGCCGAGCAAGCCTGCCAGCCGTTCGCGCATCGCCTGGCGGTGCGGCGCGACTTTCGGCCGTTCGCAAATCAATGTGACATCGACGTTGATTACCCGCCCGCCGTCCGCGGCGATGAGGCCGGCGGCGTGGCGCAGGAAGACTTCGGAGGACACGTCCTTCCATTTGGCGTCGCTCGGAGGAAAGTGGTCGCCGATGTCGCCCGCGCCGATGGCCCCCAACAGAGCATCGGTGAGCGCGTGCAGACCGGCGTCGGCGTCGGAATGTCCCACGAGGCCGTGGTCGTGAGCGATTTTGACGCCGCACAGCCAGACCGCGTCTCCGGGGCCAAAGCGGTGGACATCGAAACCCAGACCGATGCGCGTCATCCGCGCCGCCCCCGCCAAGCG
>PMOM01000289.1:0-2883 GCA_003161535.1 Caulobacteraceae bacterium
CGGAGCGGGCAAGACCACGGTGTTTCGCCTGCTGCTTCGCTTCTATGATCCTCAAGGGGGCGTCGTGCGGCTCGACGGCGTCGATGTGCGCGCGGCCGATCCGGCGCAGGTTCGCGCCCGCACCGCCCTGGTCGCCCAGGATGCGCCGCTTTTTTCCGGCTCGGCGCTGGAGAACCTCCGATTCGGGCGCGAAGATGCGACTGGCGAGGAAGTGGCCGCCGCTGCCCGGGCCGCCGAGGCGGAGGCCTTCCTGACCGCCCTTCCCGAAGGGTTCGACACGGCTCTGGGCGAGCGGGCCAAGACGCTGTCGGGAGGCCAACGCCAGAGGCTCGCCATCGCCCGCGCCCTGGTGCGGGATGCGCCCATTCTCCTCCTCGATGAGGCCACCAGCGCCTTGGATGCGGAGAACGAGCGCCTCGTTCAGCGGGCGCTGCACGACGCCATGAGCGGGCGCACCACCCTGGTCATCGCTCACCGCCTGGCGACCGTCCTCAAGGCCGACCGCATCGTGGTGATGGACGAGGGCCGCGTGGTCGACACCGGGACCCACGCCGAGCTTTCCGCGCGCGGCGGTCTCTATGCCAAGTTGGCTCGGCTGCAGTTCGGCATGGAAGCGTCGTAGGGCCGCCCCCGTCCCGGGGCGGGGCCCGGGCGCCAATCGCGGTTAAGGCGATCTTCACGCCCACCAGGCGATCCTGAGCCAGACTTCTCCCGAGGGGAGCTCATGGATTCTTCAACCGATCGGATCATCGTTGGCGACTGCGTCGAGCAGCTCGCGCTCCTGCACGAGCGCAGCGTCGATCTGGTGTTCGCCGATCCGCCATACAACCTGCAGCTGGGCGGCGACCTGTTGCGTCCGGACAACTCCAAGGTCGACGCCGTGGACGACGACTGGGACCGCTTCGCCTCCTTCGAGGCCTATGACCGGTTCACCACCGCGTGGCTCACCGCCTGCCGCCGGGTGCTCAAGGACGATGGGGCCTTGTGGGTAATCGGCAGCTATCACAACATCTTCCGCGTCGGTCGCGCCCTGCAGGACGCGGGCTTCTGGATCCTCAACGACGTGATCTGGCGCAAGGCCAATCCGATGCCCAATTTCAAGGGCACGCGCTTCACCAACGCCCATGAGACCCTGATCTGGGCGACCAAGGCGCGCGGCGCGCGGCGCTACGCCTTCAACTACGACGCCATGAAGATGGCCAATGACGACATCCAGATGCGTTCGGACTGGAACCTGCCCCTGTGCACGGGCGAGGAGCGCATCAAGGATGAGACGGGCGCCAAAGCCCATCCAACCCAGAAGCCCGAAGCCTTGCTTCACCGGGTGATCCTGGCGTCGACCCAGCCGGGGGACGTGATCCTGGATCCGTTCTTCGGCGTGGGCACCACCGGCGCGGTGGCCAGGCGCCTGGGCCGGCGATTCATCGGCATCGAACGCGAGGCGCGCTACGCCGCCTTGGCGGAAACTCGGATCGCCAAAGTCGCGCCCGCCACCGCGGCCGATCTGGGGGTGACCGGCTCGAAGAAGTCCGAACCACGTGTTCCCTTCGGACAGATCGTCGAGGCCGGCCTGCTCAATCCGGGCGAGCTGATCTGGTGCCCCAAGGGCGAGCGCGCCGCAAAGGTGCGCGCCGACGGCAGCGTTGTGGTCGGGGGCTTGTCCGGCTCGATCCACAAGATGGGCGCCATCGTCCAGTCCCAGCCCGCCTGCAACGGCTGGACCTACTGGCATTTCCGCACGGACAAGGGCCTCAGTCCGATTGATGTCCTGAGGGCCAAGGTGCGGGCGGAGATGGCGGCATAGTCTCCATCGGACCGCAGCGGCGCCCGCCTCGGGAGCAAAGTCAGCGCAGGGCCTTGCGGAACACCGAAGGGACCTTGATCCTGGCATGTTGCAGGGAAGTCCAGATCAAGTTCGGATCGTCCGAAACGCCGCGCGCCTCGTAAACTTTCAAAGTCAGCGAAAAGTGCGTGAAAACGTGGGCCACGGCGTCGATCTCGCTCCAGCGGCCCGCAAGCGGGGCGCCGGCCAAGGCCTCGGCGGTCGACCAGGGGGCGCCGCGCCAGTCTGTGGTGGGTAGACCCAGCATGCCGCCCAACAATCCTCGCGGCGGTCGCCGCACCAGGGCGACCTTTCCGTCGTGGGTCAGGCGATAAGCGACCCCGTGGCGATGCGGGCGTCGCGCCCTCGGCAGACGGCGCGGATAGGCGGCCGGGTCGCCCAGAGCCCGGGCGCGACAACGCTTGGTCAGCGGGCAGGCGGCGCAGAGTGGCGCCGTGGGCCGGCAGACGGTGGCGCCCAAGTCCATCAGGGCCTGGGCCCAGTCGCCGGGGCGGTCGGGACCCAGGAGGCTGGCGGCCGCGCGCTTGAGTTCATTCTTGGCGGTGGGGAGCGGCGTCTCCACGGCGAACAGGCGGGCCATCACCCGCTCGACATTGCCATCGACGACGTTGGCCGGAACATCGAAGGCGATCGCGGCGACGGCCGCGGCGGTGTAGCCGCCGACGCCCGGAAGGGCGCGCAAGGCGGCCTCCGAGGCGGGAAACAGCCCAGAGTGGTCACGCGCAATCACTCGCGCGCAGGCCAGCAGATTGCGGGCGCGGGCGTAGTAGCCGAGCCCCGCCCAGGCGGCCATCACATCGTCGTCGCTCGCCGCCGCCAGGGCGCCAACGTTTGGCCATCGACGGGTGAACGCCAGGAAATAAGGCGTGGCGTGCGGCACGGTGGTTTGCTGCAACATGATCTCCGCGAGCCAGATGCGGTAGGGGTCGGGACGCTCTCCGACTGGCGCTCTCCAGGGCAAGGCGCGGGCACTGGTGTCATACCAGGCGAGCAAACGGGCGCGGATGTTGGCGACGGCGATCATCGCGACCGCTATATAG
>PMOM01000289.1:2957-4146 GCA_003161535.1 Caulobacteraceae bacterium
AGCCAGACCATCAAGGACCTTGATGCGCGCTTTGGCCAAGGCGCCGAGGGCCTAAAGGCGCGCTGGACCGAGATCGTCGGTCGCGCTCTGGCGCGACGCACCGAGCCCATCAAGCTCGTCAAGCCGCGCGGCGGCGACGGCGCCAGCCTGGAGTTGCGGGTGGAAGGACCCTCGGCGACCCTCATCCAACACCAGGCTCCCGACATCGTTGCTCGGGTTAATCTCTTCCTGGGCGCCGGCTCGGTCACTCGGCTGCGCATCGTCCAGGGCCCGCTAAGGGGCGCGGCCGGGCGGGACAAGCCCGCTGCGCCAGCCGCGCGGCGGCGCGCCAAGAGCCCACTCGACGCCACCGCCGAATCCGCCTTGTCGCAAAGCTTGGCGGCGTTTCCCGAAGGACCCCTTAAGGCCGCTCTGGCGCGCCTGGGCCGCGAAGTGATGCGCGCCCAAACTCCGTGCAAGTGAGGGTTCGGCGGAGCGACTTGCGTCAGGGGCGTCAGGTGCGCCACAACAGGGCGCGTCCGCGCGCCAAGTAGTCGCGCTCATCAGTGATTCGATAATCCACAGCCATCAGGGATAGAGTCCATGCGCTCCTTCACCGCCCTCGTCGCCGGCCTCGCCGTCGCCGCCGCGCTCGGCGCCTGTCAGAAGTCCGCCTCGACGGCGGTCGCCCCAGACGACATGTCCTTGGGCTCTCCCAGCGCGAAGGTGACGATGATCGAATATGCCTCTGTCGCCTGCATACACTGCGCGCGATTCAACAATGAGGTCTTTCCGGCCTTCAAGACCAAATACATCGACACCGGCAAGGTTCACTACATCGCCCGTGAAGCCTTGACCGGCGACCCGGCCATCGCGGCCGCCGGATTCCTCACCGCCCGCTGCGCGGGTAAGGACAAGTATTTTCAGGTGACCGATGCCATCTACCATAGCCTGGATGAGATGGAGCGAGGCGGCCAACCCCACACGGTCCTGCTGAACATCGCCCGTTCAGCGGGGCTCACCGACGCCCAGTTCGACGCCTGTATCAAGGACGAGAAGGCTCTCAACGCCTTCAACGCGCGCGCCGAACGCAATATGAAAGACAACAACATTAACGGCACCCCCACGTTCGTGATCAATGGCAAGGTTTACGACAAGGGTGAGTTGACCATGCAGCAACTCGACGCCGCCGTCGCCGAGGCGCAAGCGG
>PMOM01000289.1:4162-14294 GCA_003161535.1 Caulobacteraceae bacterium
CCGACATGGCGCTGGGCAATCCCAGGGCCCGCGTGACGGTGATCGAATACGCCTCGGTTGGATGCCCGCACTGCGCGGTGTGGGCCCGCACGGTGTTTCCGGCATTCAAGAAAAAATACATCGACACCGGCAAGGTGCGGTTCGTCCTTCGAGAGATGCTGACCGGCGATCCGGCGCTGGCGGCCGCCGGCTTCCTCACCGCCCGATGCGCCGCGCCTTCGAAATATTTCCAGATCGTCGAAGCGATCTTCGCCGATCAGGAGCAGATCGCCCGCCGTGGCGCCCCGGCCCTCCTGCAAATCGCCCAAACCGCCGGTCTCAGCGAGGCGCAGTTTGTCGCCTGTCTCAAGGACGAAGCGGCTCTCAAGGCGCTCACCGACCGCACCGAGCTGGACGCCCGCGAGCACGGCGTCAACGGCACGCCCACCTTCTTCGTTGGCTCGCTCAAGCTGGAGAACGAACAGTCTCTGGCCGAACTCGACGCCGCTATCGCCCGAGCGCGGCGCCAGCAGCGATAGGCGACGACAAGCGTGCGCTTTTCGAGGCTGCGCCTTACCGGATTCAAATCCTTCGTCGAGCCGACGGACTTTCGCATTGAACCAGGATTGACCGGCGTCGTCGGGCCCAACGGCTGCGGCAAATCCAATCTGCTGGAGGCCCTGCGCTGGGTGATGGGCGCCGCTTCGGCCAAGGCCATGCGCGGCGAAGGCATGGACGATGTAATCTTCTCCGGCACGGGGGCGAGGCCTGCCCGCAACCACGCCGAAGTCATGCTGACGGTGGATAACGCCGACCGCACCGCGCCGGCGCGCTACAACGCCGAGCCGGTGCTGGAGGTGACGCGCCGGATCGATCGTGGCGAGGGTTCCACCTTTCGCATCAACGGAACCGAAGTGCGGGCGCGGGACGTGCAGCTCTTGTTCGCAGACGCCTCCACCGGCGCCAACTCGCCGGCCTTGGTGCGTCAGGGCCAGATCTCCGAGCTGATCGCCGCCAAGCCGCAGAACCGCCGACGCATCTTGGAGGAGGCGGCCGGTATCTCGGGCCTGCACGGCCGACGCCACGAAGCCGAGCTTCGCGTTCGCGCCGCCGACGCCAATCTGGCGCGGATTGACGACCTGGCGGGGGAGCTGGAGATCAATTTGCAGCGGTCGCGCCGCGAGGCCCGCACGGCGGCGAAATACAAGAAACTCAGTTCGGACATCCGGGCCCTCCAGAGCGCCCTGCTGCACGCCCGCTGGGCGGAAGCCTCTGCTGCCGTGGAGGCGTCGGCCAGGGAGGCCGCGGGCGCCGCCGCCGCCGCCGAGGCCGCCGCTCGCGCCGCCGCCATCGCCACCACCGCGTCGCTCGGCGCCGAAGCCGCCATTCCTCCCTATCGCGATGAGGAAACCGCGGCCGCCGCCGTGTTGCATCGTCTGGCCATCGAAAAGGATCGCCTCGACCGCGCCCTGGAGAGCGCGTCGGCCGACGTTGAACGCCTCGCTGGAGACATCGCGCGCCTCGACGCCGACGCCGCACGCGAGGCTCAGACCGCCCTGGACGCGGAGAAGGCGATCGCGCGTCTGGCGGCAGACACCCAGGTCCTTGAACGCGAGATCGCCGAGGCCCCCGAACGCCTGCCGCAATTGCAGGCGGCCTCCGAGGCGGCCGAGGCGGCCAGGTCACGCGCCGAAGCGACCGTCGAGGCCCTGGCGACCCAGGTCGCCGCCGGCGAAGCCGAGGCGAGAGGCGCGCAGGCCCGCCTCGCCGAAGCCGACGCTCGCCTCGCCCGCACCGCCCGCGCCCTGAGTCAGGCGGTAAGCGAGCGCGACGCCCTTGGCCCCGAGGCCGATCCCCGCCTGGCCGCCGCCGCCGCCGCTCTGGAGGCCGCCACCCTGGCGTTGACGCGAGCGCGTGACGAACTGGAGGCCGCCGAGGCGGTGCGTGATCAGGCGACCCAGTCCGAGGCCACGGCGCGCCAGGCGGCCCGCGCCGCCGAAGACAGATTAGCGGGCCTGACGGTCGAGGCGCGAGCCCTGGCCCGCCTCAGCGCGGAGGCGAGCGCGGAGGCTTATTCGCCCGCCCTGGAGCAGGTTTTTCCGCAAGCCGGATTGGAAGCCGCATTGGCCGCCGCCTTGGGCGACGATCTGGCCGCTCCCCTCGATTCGCGGGCGCCGGCCTTCTGGGGCGGACGGGCTGCGAGCGACGCCGTCTGGCCAGAAGGCGTGACGCCACTGGCGCCGTTGATCGGCGCTCCGCCGCAGTTGGCGGCGCGGCTGGCGTTCACCGGCCTTGTCGCGCGCGCCGACGGAGCGCGCTTGCAGGGCGCCCTGCCCCCCGGCGCGCGGCTGGTGTCCCGCGAGGGCGACCTATGGCGCTGGGATGGCTTCACCGTCAAACGCGATGCGCCGTCAAGCGCCCAGGTGCGGCTGCAGCAAAGATCCCGCCTGGCGGCCATCGAGGCGGAAATCAAAACCCTTGAGCCGGCCGCGGCCTCGGCCAAGGCGGATCACCAGGCCGCCGCCGACGCCCTGTCCGCCGCCAACGAGACGGCGCGGTTGGCGCGCTTAGCGCCGGCCGCCGCCGAACAGGACGTGGCGCGGGCCCGTGAGGCGGCGGAGCGTCTTGAGCGCGAAGGGGCCAGGCGCGACGCCCAGGCGGCATCCCTGGACGATACAATCGCCCGCTTCCAAATTGAGCGGGAAGAGGCGAGCGCCGCCGCCGCCCAAGCCGGCGCCGACGCCGCAGTTGTCAGCGAGGACCAGGCCCTCGTCGGCCGTCTTGACGGGGCGCGCCAGGAGGCCCTGGCCTTGCGCGAGCCGGCCTCTGCGGCGCGGGCGGCGCGCGATCTGGAGGTTCACGGCCGCGAGGCCCGGACCCGCCGTCTGGAATCCCTGCGACGGGACGCCGGCGATTGGCAGACGCGCGCCGAGGCCGCCAACCATCGGCGGGCCACTCTGGCCAAGGAGCGACAAAAGTCGACCGGCGCCCTGGAAGCGGCTCAGGACGCTCCTGGCCTGATTGAGGAGCGCCGCCGCGGCTTGATGGAAGATCTGGGCGCCGCGGAGGCCCGCAAGGCCGCCTCCGGGGACGCTCTGGCCATCGCCGAAGCGGGGCGCGCCGAAGCAGACCGCGCCGCTCGGGCCGCCGACGCCCACGCCGCCGACACCCGCGAGGCCCGCGCCGGTGCGGTGGCGCGCCATGAGGGCGCCGTGACGCGCATGAACGACCATGCCGCCGCGGTCATCGAGGCCACTGGGATGGCTCCCGAGGAGCTTGGCCGTCAAATCGAAGGCGACGCCCTCGCCAAGCTGTCAGATGCGGACCAGACCGAGACTCGTCTGGCCTCTCTGGAGCGGGAGCGGGATCTGATCGGCGCGGTCAATCTTCTCGCCGAAGACGAAGCTACGGAATTGGCCGATCGCCTGGCGGGCATGGCCGACGAACGGGCCGACCTGGCCGGCGCGCTGGGGCGCCTGCGCCAAGCCATCGCCGAACTCAATGCCGAGGGCCGCGAGCGCCTGACCGCCGCCTTTGAAGTCATCGACGGCCACTTCCGCGCCCTGTTCACCACCCTCTTCGAAGGCGGCGCGGCGGAGCTGCGCCTGGTGGAATCGGAGGATCCGCTGGAGGCGGGCCTGGAGATATTCGCCTGTCCGCCGGGCAAGCGCATGGCGGTGATGAGCCTGATGAGCGGCGGCGAACAGGCGCTCACCGCGGTGGCCCTGATCTTCGCCGTCTTCCTGGCCAATCCCGCGCCGATCTGCTTTCTGGACGAGGTCGACGCGCCTTTGGACGACGCCAATGTCGAACGATTCTGCGACCTCCTGGACGAGATGCGTCGGCGCGCGCCCACCCGCTTCGTAACCATCACCCACAATCCCTTGACCATGTCGCGCATGGATCGCCTGTTTGGCGTCACCATGGCCGAGCGAGGCGTCTCGCAGCTGGTCTCGGTGGACCTGCGCGCGGCGGAGGAATTGGCCGCTCGGTAAGGGCTCTCAGGTGATGATTCGCACCGGTATCGCCTTGGCGGCGGGCGTCAGGCTCTCGAGGGCGTGGTGCGCGAGCGGCATGAGCACGTTGCACTCGGGATAATAGGTCCCCAGGCAGCCTCGCGGAATGTCGTATGTGGTGACGCGCAGACCGCCCATGCGCCGGTCGTGACCATCGCTCGCCACTGTGCAAAGACCGATGATCTGCCCCTCGCTTAGGCCAAGGTGATCTCGGTCGGCCGCATTCATGAACAGCACGTCGCGCGTTCCGCTGACGCCGCGAAAGCGATCCTCATAACCGTAGATGGTGGTGTTGAACTGGTCGTTCGAGCGCAACGTCATCAAGCGAAAGACGTCGGCCTCGTCGGCGAATCCGGTGGCCGAGAGAGCGCTGGGAACAAGGAAGTTGGCCTTGCCTCCGGCCGCCTCGCTGAAGTCCCGCAGGCGGGCCTTGTTGCCGCGGTAAAAGCCGCCCGGCTGGCGAAACCGCTGATTGAAGCGGCCGAACCACTGCGGATAGGTCGCCTCGATGGCGTCGCGAACCTGCCCGTAATCGCCGACCCAGGCGTCCCAGTCGAGCTTGGGATTGGGCGGCAGGGCCGCCTTGGCGATGGCGGCCACGATGGCCGGCTCGCTCAGCAGGTAGTCGGAGGCCGGCGCTCGCTCGCCGAACGAAGCGTGAATGCAACTGATTGAATCCTCCACCGACACCGTCTGGGGGCCGCTGGCCTGAACATCGGCTTCGATCCGGCTCAAGCATGGAAGCAGATAGGCCACGGCGCCGTTGACCAGATGGCTGCGGTTCAACTTGGTGGCGATCTGAACGGTGAGGCGCAGGCGCCTCCAGGCCGGCTCGAGGCGTCCGCTGTCGGGTGCGGCTCGCACGAAATTGCCGCCCAGGCCGATGAAGCCCTTTACCTCGCCGCTCAGGATTCCTTCGCAGGCCTCAACGGTGGCCATGCCCTTTTCGCGTGGCGGTTCGAAGCCATATTGCGCGGCGAGCCGGTCCAGCGGCGCGAGCTCGGGTCTCTCGGTGATGCCAACGGTGCGCTGGCCCTGCACATTGGAGTGTCCGCGCACCGGGCAGGCCCCGGCCCCTGGCCTGCCGATGTTTCCTTTCAGAAGCAGCAGATTGCAGACCATGTGGACGTTCTGTACGCCCAGCCGGTGCTGGGTGAGACCCATGCCATAGACCGCGATGGCCGCCTTGGCGGCGGCGTAGGCGGCGGCGGCCATCTCGATATCCGATCTGGCGAGCCCGCTGCCCGCCTCGATGTCAGCCCAGGCCGTCTGGCGGCAGAAGGCGGCGAAGGCGTCGAATCCTTGGGTGTGCTCATCGATGAAGGCGTGATCGAGTACGGCCGGGCGTCCAGCGGCCCGCGCCGCGTCGTCGGACTCGATCAGCCATTTGCAAAGCCCGGCGATGACCGCGATGTCGCCCCCGGCCTTCACCTGATGATACTGGCTGCTGATCGCCGTGGCGACGCCGGTCAGCATCTGGAAGGGCGATTGCGGATTGATGAACCGCTGCAGCCCACGCTCCTTCAATGGGTTGAAGGTGATGATGGGAACGCCGCGCCTGGCCGCCGCCTGCAGGTCGTGCAGCATGCGAGGGCTGTTGGAGCCGACGTTCTGGCCAAAGAAAATCAGGCAATCGGTGGCTTGGAAGTCTTCCAGCAGGACCGTGCCGACCGGCGAGCCGATGCTCTGCCTGAGGCCGACCGAGGTGGACTCATGGCACATGTTGGAACTGTCGGCGAGGTTCTGGCTGCCGTACATGCGCGCCATCAGGGCGTACATGTAGGAGGTCTCCAGGCTGGCGCGGCCGGACGCGTAGAACACCACCGACGTGGGCGCCAAGGCCTTCAGTTCGGCCCCGATTTCCGCGAAGGCGTCTCGCCAAGCGCACGGCAGGTAGGTGTCGGTCTTGGCGTCATAGCGTAGCGGATGAGTCAGGCGGCCGGCATGTTCGAGATCGTGGTCGCTCCAGCCGAGCAGCTCGGTGACGGTGTGGCTGGCGAAGAACTCTGGTGTGCAGCGGCGAGGCGTGAGGTCCCAGGCGGTGGCCTTGGCGCCGTTCTCACAGAACTCCGCGGGGCGGGGCTTGGCCGGCTTGGGCCACGCGCAGCTGACGCACATGAAGCCGCCGGTCTTGTTCTGGCGCAGCAATTGGCGCACCGGCAGGTCCGCGCCGCCCGCGGTGCTCTCGCCCAAGGCAACCTTGCCGATGCCGACGAGCGAGCCCCAGCCACCCGCCGCGCCGGCGTAACGCTTGATGGAAGTCTTGCGCGGTCCAGACCTTCGCTTGGCGGCCATGAGACGACTCCCTGACATTCTGCCCATTGCCGCGAAGCCTGGGCCCCACGCAGATCATCACAGGGCGCCCGCCGCGACCAGGGGTGGCGCCTATTTGCCCTTGAGTTTCCTGTCGGCCTTGGCGTCAATGGTCTTTTGTTGGGCCTTGCTCATGCGGCCCGCCTTGACGGCCTGGGTGGCCCGCGCCTTGGCGTTGGCGGCATGGGTCTTGTCCTCGATGGGATAGGATTTGCCGGGGCCGGCGAAATCCTTGGCGGGCAGTTTGCGGCGCGTCTTGGTGGTCAATTTCGCCATGGTCGAAATCCTCGCGGTTGATCGCGACGTTCAACGAGGAGCGGCGCCTTGGCGTTCCCTCGGACGGCGGGCTACATCCTTGCGATTGGAGGCGGGCTCAAGGGCGCGGGAATGTGTAACGACTACGGCATCGACATACCCTTTCGGCTGTTTGTCGAAGCCTTCAACGATCTGCGCATACCGCTCGACTTCGCTGGTGGCGCACCCAATCTTGAACCGCGCGACGAGATCTGGCCCACCGAACGCGCGCCGGTGATCGCGGCGGCCCCGCCGGGCGGGCGCCTGGAGATGATGCGCTGGGGGCTGTCGCCCGGCCGACCCAAGGGCGCGCCGGTCATCAATATGCGCGGGGAGGGTCGCGAGTTTTCCAAAGGCCGCTGTCTGGTTCCGGCATCGCATTTCTATGAGTTCACCGGCAGCGGAAGTCCCAGGACGCGTTGGCGATTCACAAAGGCGGGTGAGGGCTGGTTCTGCATCGCGGGCGTGGTGGGAACCGGAATGAGTGATGGGCAGAACGTGCCGGCCTTCACCATGCTGACCGTGCCGGCAGGGCCGGACGTGGCCCCTCTTCACGACCGGCAGATTGTCATTCTCGAGCGCCGCGATTGGGCCGCCTGGCTCGACTGCCAGACGCCAGCGCAAGCCTTGCTGAAACCGTCCGCCGCCGGGGTGCTGAGCGTCGTCGCCGCGCCCAGAGCCTCCAAGCCAGAGGGCCTGTTTGAGGGACCCGCGCCCGCATCCCGACCTGTCCAAAATTAGAGCGTTTTTTCAGTCACTTAGTGACTGATCAGGCAGTCTTGACGCACCGCACCCGCCTCTATAGGTTCCGCCGCGACTTGGCCGGGACGCGGCGGGGACGAAGGGGTCAAGGGAGAGATCCCTCACCATCCATGCCAAAGCCGCCGAACGACAGCCGGGACCCGCTGGGACGTCTCGACAGCGACCTGGCCGCGTTCGAAGCCGGGCGCTCAAAGGGGCGCAGAGCCAGCGGGATCGGGGGAGCGGCGTCGGACGGCTACCGCCTTCTGGGGCAGATGCTCGGCGGCGTGCTGGGCGGGATAGGCCTGGGATGGCTCGTCGACCGCTTCGCTCACACCAGCCCGTTTGGCGTGGTGGGCGGGCTGTTGATCGGCGCCGGACTGTCGATTTATGCGACTGTCCGCACCGCTTCGCGGGTTAGCGCGAGGGCGCAGGCGGACTCGAAACGGGCCGTATCCGGTCGAAATGAGGTCGCCGGTGGTGACAATCAGGGTGATTTAGGACTCAAAGACGACTGATGGCCGCGATCGAGCCCATGGAACAGTTTCTGGTCCACAAAGTGGTGGATCTGCCCCCCATTCCGATTCCGGGATTGGGCGCGCTGGACATGTCGATCACCAACTCCGTTTTGTTCATGCTGATCGCCGCGGGGCTGATCTCAGTCTTCTTTCTGGCCGCGTCTCGGCGGGCCGTTGTGCCCGGGCGAATGCAGGCCCTGGCCGAGATGCTCTACGGCATGGTTGACGGCGCCCTGACCGGCGCGATCATCGGCGATCGCGGCCGCCCGTTCCTGCCCTTCGTCTTCACCCTGTTCCTGCTGATCGCCACCTTGAATGTCCTGGGCCTCGCGCCCGGAGGCTTCACGGTGACCTCCCAGCTGGCGGTGACCGCCGCCCTGGCGGTGATGACCTTCAGCATCGTGCTGGCGGTGGGGTTCGCGCGCAACGGCCTGGGCTTTTTCAAGCTGTTCTGGCCGTCCGGCGTGCACTGGGGGATGGGCGTCTTCCTGATGATCATCGAATTCATCTCGTTTTCCGTGCGCCCCCTGACCCTGGCCATGCGTCTGTTCGGCAACATGCTGGGCGGCCACGTGGTGACCTATATGTTCGCCAGCTTCGTGATCGGGCTGGGCCTCTTCGGACTGCATGGCGCGGGCATCGAGAAGCTCGGCCTCGTCGGCTCGGGGGTCTCTTTCGCGATGATCGTGGCCCTTCTGGCGCTGGAGTTCGTAGTCGCCTTCCTGCAGGCCTTCGTCTTCGCGGCGCTGACCTGCGTCTATCTCAACGAGGTCGTGAATCTCGATCACGGCCATTAGATTTCACCCCTCGCCTCCCATCATCAACACCTAAGGAACTTTGCAAAAATGGACGTTACAGCAGCCAAATACATCGGCGCGGGCCTGGCCATGACCGGCCTCATCGGGGCCGGCGCGGGCCTGGGCATTCTGTTCGGCAACTATCTGCAGGCCGCCATCCGCAACCCGTCGGCCGCCGCCGGCGAGCGGGTATGGCTGTTCCTGGGCATGGCGCTGGCCGAGTCCATGGGCATCTTCGGCTTCGTGATGGGCTTCATCATCCTGTTCGTGAAGGTCTAGGCGCCTTCCATGGCTGATCCGACGAGCGTCGCCGGCGCCGCCGCCAGCCAAGGGGCCGGCGGCCTGCCCCAGTTCGACGTCGCCCAATGGCCCGGCCAGATGGTGTGGGTGCTGATCACCTTCGCCGTCCTCTATGTGCTGTTCGCCAAGGTGTTCGTGCCGGGCGTCGGCGGGGCCATCGACGCGCGCGAAGACAAGATCGCCGGCGATATCGGCGAGGCGCGGCGGCTGCGCGACGCGGCGGTGGCGCAGGCGGACGCCGCTAACGGTGAGATGACGGCGGCCAGGGCCCGCGCCCAGAAGCTCGCCGCCGACGCCCAGGGCGAAGCCAAGGCCGCCGCCGCCGCCCGCCAGGCAGGCGAAGACGCCAAGCTCACCCAGACCCTCGCCGCGGCCGAGACGCGCATCGCCGCGGCGCGCGCGGCGGCCATGGCGCATGTGCGCGCCATCGCCATCGAGGCGGCCCAGGCGATGATCACGCGGCTGACCGGGACGTCGGCCGGCGCCGGCGAGGTCGAGCGGGCGCTGGGGAACGCCGGGCGGACCGCTCGCCAGGGAGCCCAAGTGTAAGATGTCGGTCTTCACCAATCCCCAGGACGCCCACTTCTGGATCTTCATCGCCCTGGTGGTGTTCGCCATCATCCTGTGGCGGGCCAAGGTTCCGGGCATGGCGACCAAAGCGCTCGATGACGCGGCCGCCAAGGTCCAGGCCCAGCTCGACGAAGCCCAGCGGCTGCGCGAGGAGGCCGAGGCGCTTCTCGCCCAGGTCAAGGTGCAGCGCGCCGATACCGAGCGCGCCGCCGCCGATATGCTCAAGGCCGCCCAGGCCGACGCCGAGCGCCTGCGCGCCGCCGCCGCCGTCAAGCTCGAAGAAGACATCAAGCGCAGCGCCGATCTGGCCACGCGCAAGATCGCCATCGCCGAGGCCGCGGCGACCAGCGAGGTCAAGGCCGCCGCCGCCGACCTGGCCGCCCAGGCCGCCGAAGCCGTGCTCGCCGCCCGCCTGGCCGCGAGCGGCGCCGACCCGCTGATCGACTCAGGGTTGGCCGGCCTCGCCAAGGGCCTGGCGCGGGACGAAGGACGGCCAGGGCGGTAGGGGCGGCCCGACGCCGATCTCACGGGAGGAATAGAAAAGCCTCAACCCCTTCACTCTCCCCCCGTGAAACGGGGGGAGGGGACCGCGAAGCGGTGAGGG
>PMOM01000244.1:0-1313 GCA_003161535.1 Caulobacteraceae bacterium
GGCGGACGGCCCTGGCATTGCGATCGAGCGCACGGCGCCTTGAACCTGCACGACGCCATCAAGGAGTCCTGCGACATTTACTTCTTCCAGTTGGCGCTCGCCGTCGGTCCCGACCTCATCGCCGAAACGGCCCGCAAGTTCGGCCTCGGCCAGATCCACGACATCGGCATTCCCGGCCAGAAGCCCGGTCTGGTCCCCGACACCGCCTACAAGCGCCGCGCTTTCCCTCACGACCCCGTCTGGCATCCCGGCGAAACGCCGAGCTACGGGATTGGCCAGGGATATCTGAACGTCAACGCGCTCCAGCTGTGCGTGATGGCGTCGCGTCTGGCCAATGGCGGCAGGGCTCTTCGGCCGCGCCTGATCCATTCCATCGGCGGGGCGGTGCAACCCTCCGGCGCCGACGCGCCCGCCCTGCCCTTCGCCCGCGATCACCTGGAGTTCATTCGCGTCGCCATGGCGTCGGTGGCCAACGATCCAGGAGGCACCGCCTTCAACACGCCGCGCGCGCACCTCAACCTCGGGCCAATAAAGATGGCCGGCAAGACCGGGACGGGCCAGTCACACAGCTACAGTCAGGGGGCGCCCGGCGCCCACGGCGCGACCGGAGCCTGGGCCCTGCGCGATCATGCCTGGTTCATCGCCTTCGCCCCCTATGATGATCCCCGCTACGCCATCAGCGTCCTGGTCGAGCACGGCGGTTTCGGCGCCGACGCCGCCGCGCCCAAGGCCGCCGAACTGCTGCGTATCGCCTTGCTGAAGGACCCCGAGGTGCGCGCCCGCATTACCCAGGCCGCGCCGAGCGACATCCCCGCGGCCGGCCCCGTCGCATGACCGCCAGCGCCATCACCCGCGAGGGCGAACGCGATCGGCTGGGCGTCAAGCTGACCCAGATCGACTGGACCCTCTGCCTGCTCCTGGCCGGCATCGCCGGCGCCGGGGTGCTGATGCTCTATTCGATCGCCGGGGGCTCATGGTCTCCGTGGGCGGGGCGTCACCTGATCCTGTTCGGCGTCTGTTTCGTGCTGATGATCGGCCTGGCCGTGGTCGATTTGCGGGTATGGTTCGCGCTCGCCTATCCGGTCTATGCGGTGGGCTTGGCGCTGCTCCTGGCGGTGGCGGTGATCGGCCACTCCAGCCTGGGAGCCCAGCGTTGGCTGGATATCGGGCCGATCCGCATCCAGCCGTCGGAAATCATCAAGATCGGCCTGGTGCTGGCCCTGGCGCGCTTTTATCACGGCCGCTCGGGGTCCCAGGCGCGGCTCTCCTGGTGGCTGCTGATCCCCGTGGTGCTGATCGGCGGCCCGGCGGCC
>PMOM01000244.1:1321-4397 GCA_003161535.1 Caulobacteraceae bacterium
GTGATGATGATCCTCGCCGGCCTCAGTCTGCGGCTGGTGGCCGTGGGCTTGGTGGGGCTGGGGGCGGTCCTGCCGGTGGTGTTCATGTTCGGTCTCAAGGCCTATCAGCGCGCGCGCCTGCTGACCTTCCTCAACCCCGAGGCGGACCGCTCGGGGGCCGGCTACCACATCATCCAGTCGAAGATCGCCCTGGGCTCGGGCGGCTTGCTCGGCAAGGGGTTTGGACTGGGCACGCAGAGCCAGCTCAACTTCCTTCCCGAAAAATCCACCGACTTCATCTTCTCCTCCATGGCCGAGGAGTTCGGCTTTGTCGGCTGCGCAGCCATCTTGGGACTGTATGCGGCGGTGATCTTCATCGCCCTGCGCATCGCCGGGGTCTCCCACAGCCATTTCGGCCGCTTGGCCGCCGCCGGGGTGACGGTCACCTTCGCCCTCTGCGTTCTCATCAACGGAGCGATGGTCATGGGCCTGGCTCCCGTGGTCGGTGTGCCGATGCCCCTGCTGTCCTTTGGCGGAACGGTGATGATCACCATGATGGTCGGCTTCGCCCTCGTGCTGTCGGTGAGGGTGCATCGCTATTCGGAAGTGACCCGCGGCGGGGGTGGGCTGATCTAGCGGGACGTGCGGGCGCCTTAGTTCGCCAGCGCCTGATCCGTCGCCCGCACCAGGGCGTCGACGATGCCCGGCTCGGTCGAAGCGTGGCCGGCGTCCCAGACGATCTCGAAGCGGGCTTCCGGCCACGCATTCTTCAGGGCCCAGGCGCTCTCCAGGGGCGTGACGACGTCGAAGCGGCCCTGCACGATCCAGCCGGGGATGCCGCGAATGAAGTCGATGTTGTTGAGCAGCCAGCCGTCCTCGTCAAAGAAGCCCTTGTTGGCGAAGAAGTGGCATTCGATGCGGGCGAAGGCGACGGCGAACTCGATCTCGTTGAACTTGGCGGGCCTCGCCTGCGGGCCGCGCAGCGAAAGCGTATCGCCCTCCCATTGACTCCAGGCCGCCGCGGCCTGGGCCCTGACATTGGCGCGCGGATCGGTAAGGCGCCGGTGGTAGGCGCCGACCATGTCGCCGCGTTCGCTGACCGGTATCGGCGCGAGGAACCGCTCCCAGGCGTCGGGAAACATCCTCGACGCGCCGTCCTGATAAAACCAGTTCAGTTCGCGCTGGTTGAGCAGAAAGACGCCGCGCAGGATCAGGCCGGCGACGCGCCGGGGATGTTTGATGGCGTAGGCCAGCGCCAGGGTCGATCCCCACGATCCGCCGAACACCGTCCAGCGTTCGACTCCCAGATGACGGCGCAGCCGCTCGATATCCTCGACCAAGGTCCAGGTTGTGTTGTCCTCGAGCGAGGCGTTGGGCCGGCTCTTGCCGCAACCGCGCTGATCGAACAGCGCCACGCGCCAGCGGGCCGGGTCGAAGAACCGCCGCATGGTCGGGTTGATCGCGCCGCCAGGCCCGCCGTGCAGCACCAGCACCGGCTGACCCTCCGGGGCGCCACACTCCTCATAGTAGATCTCATGCGGCCCCTGGGCGGCCAGCCATCCCGACGCGAACGGCTCGATCTCCGCGTAAAGGCCCCGCCGGCCGGCGGGCGACATGGGTTCGTGGGTGGCGGACGGTAGCGGCGCCTTGCGGTCCATGGCCCCTTCTACGTCGGCTGGCCGGGCGCGGGAAAGTGGCGATCCATCCAGTCGATGATCAGGCGATTGACCTCGGCCGGCTTTTCCTGCTGCGTCCAGTGACCGCAATCGGCGATCAGGGCGCGTTCCAGATTGGGCACATAGGCCTCCATGCCATCGGCGGCCGAAGGCGGCAGAACCGCGTCCTTTTCGGCCATCACCATCAGCGAGGGAACCTCGACCCGCTCGGCCATGCCCGCGGCGGCGAGCCAGTTGCGCGTGAAGTTGCGATACCAGTTGATGCCGCCGGTGAATCCCGTCCGCTGGAAGGTCTCGACAAAGGCGGCCATCTCATCGGGCTCAAGAAAGCTTGGGCGCGGGTCATGGGCGGGATTCCACGCCTGCAGCATCTTGATGAGGGCAAAGCTCGAGGCGCCATCGGCCGGCGCGTCCGATGCCAGCGCTCCACCCGCCAGGCCGCCGCTGGCCGGGGGCGAACCGGGCAGGGGCCGGCGCATGAAAAAGCTCATGGTCTTGGTAACGTCGGCGGCCAGGACCGCGTCGGCCTCGCCCGGTTTCTGGAAGTGGACGATATACATATCCGCTCCAAAGCGGCGGCGCATGATCTCGATGGGATCGGCCGGCGGGCGCGGCATGAAAGGCGTGTTAAGGCCGATCACCCCGGCCACCCGGCCTGGATGGCGAAGCGGCATCTGCCAGACCACGATGCCTCCCCAATCGTGGCCGCAGAACACCGCCTTTTCGACGCCCAGATGATCGAGCAGCCCGACCATGTCGCCGGTTAGATGCTCCATGTCGTAGTCTTCCACCGCGTCGGGCCGCGAGGTCAGGCCATAGCCGCGCTGATCGGGCGCGATGGCCCACCGCCCGGCCGCTTCGAAGGCGCGCAGTTGATGGCGCCAGGAAAACGCCAGCTCCGGAAACCCGTGGCAGAAGATCACCGGCACGCCGCGGCGCGGTCCGACCTCGTAATAGGCCATGCGCGCGCCATTGGTCTGGGCGTAGGCGACCGGCGGCATCTGGCGATCGAGCGCGGACATGGGGACTCCCTGGCTAAGGCGTCCCGCGTCTATCGGGTTGCCAGCCCCGCCTCAAGTCACCTCTGGGCGGGGCCGCGGAGTCAGCGGCTAATGGTGTTCGCCGTGTTCCTCGCCGCCATGGCCATGACCCATGTCCATGCCGTGCTCTTCACCCATCAGGCCGGGCAGGGCGTCGAGCGTTCTGCGCTGGGCCGGATCCAGGACCCCGTAGAGCGCCCGCACGGCGGCTGCGTGGCGTTGGAAAGCCTCGCGCATGTGGGCCGCGCGCTCATCCATTCTTTGCGCCATCCGGTCCAGACGCTCCGGCATGGTCATCGCCGCCATGGCCGCGTGATCGCCGGCCATATCGCCATGCTTGGGCCCTTCGGCGTCCTCGTGATGGTTCATCGATTCGGCGAA
>PMOM01000149.1 GCA_003161535.1 Caulobacteraceae bacterium
TTGGTTCTGCTCTGCATGCGCGACGAGACCGACGCGCGGCGTGGCGAACGCACCCGCGCCGACTTCCTGGCCAACGCCAGCCACGAATTGCGCACCCCACTGGCTTCGCTGGCGGGCTTCATTGAGACGCTGCGCGGCCACGCTCGTGATGACACCGATGCCCGAGAAAAGTTCCTGACCATCATGCACCTCCAGGCCGAACGCATGCGTCGCCTGATTGATGATCTGATGAGCCTGTCGCGGATCGAGCTGGGTGAGCACATCCAGCCTTCGGGCAGAGTGGACATCGCTTTGACCGTGATCGAGGTCCTGGATGCTTTGGGCCCCATGGCCGCCGACGGCCGCATCGTCTTTCAACAGAGCTTGCCCAAGCCGGGTCGCGCGGTAGCGATCGGGGATCGCGACCAGATCGCCCAGGTGATTCAAAATCTGGTGGAGAACGCAGTGAAATACACCGCGCGCGACGCGGTGGTGGCCGTGGAAGTGCTATCGGACGTGGATGCCGCCGCCGCCGCCCAGCCGACCTCGGCCGCATCGACGCACCTCTCCCTGCTCACGCCCGACCACAACGCCAATCAGCGGTATGTCGCCCTGCGCGTTCGGGACCGCGGGGCCGGAATCGACCGCGCGCATCTGCCACGACTCACCGAACGATTCTATCGGGTGGAGGGACAGAAAAGCCGTGAGCGAGCCGGCACGGGGCTGGGGTTGGCCATCGTCAAACACATCATCAACCGGCACCGGGGCGGCCTGACCGTCGAGAGCGCCGAAGGCGTCGGGTCGGTATTCACCGCCTATATTCCCATGGTGGTCGAGACGGCTGGGGCGGACAGCGTTTCAGGGACGGGCGCATGGTAGACTGGCGGGCGGACGGCTAGAGGAGACTAGGATGCTGCGATGCGACCATGTCGTGTTCCCGGTATGGGACGTGTCGGCCAGCCTGGAGTTCTACGGCGCCGTGCTGGGTCTGCCGCTGGTTGAAACCTTGGCTGGAGAAGACTGGGGCGGCAAACCTTGGCTGATGATGATCTTTGCGCTCGGCGGTGGCGTCGAGTTGGTGCTTGTCGCGCTGCGCGGCGCTGAGCAGCCCGCTCCGGACGGCCTCGCGGCCGACACCCGGCACTACGCCTTTTCGGTGACATCCCGAAGCCAACAGGATGCCTGGCGGCGCAAGCTCCAGAAAGCCGGCGTGGCGCTGTGGGAAGAGGACCACGGGGTGCAACATTCTCTCTACTTCAGCGACCCCAACGGAGTTGTCCTGGAAATCACCAACCCGCCATCGAAGCCGGCCGCGAGGACCAACCCCGCCGCCCTGGCATTCGCCAGATCCTGGACGGGCGAGGCGATTGCGTGACGGCGCTGGAATCCGCGGCGCCGAAGCTGGCGGCATGAACATTCTCGTCGTTGGCTCGGGCGGGCGTGAACACGCGCTGGTCTGGAAGATCGCCGGCTCTCCCTTGCTCACGCGTCTGGTGTGCGCTCCAGGCAATCCGGGAATGGCGCCAATCTGCGAGACGCGGGCCGTGCTCGCCGGCGACGTCGAGGGGCAAGTCGCCCTGGCCACCGAGATCGGCGCGAATCTGGTGGTCATCGGCCCAGAGACCGCGATCGAGCTCGGGTTGGCCGATCATCTGGCCCGCGCCGGCATCGCCTGCTTCGGACCCACGGCCGCGGCCGGGAGACTCGAATCCTCCAAGGCGTTCGCCAAGACCTTCGCCAAGCGTCACGGCTTGCCGAGCGGTCGCTTCGCGGTGTTCGATTCGCCCAAACCCGCCAAGGCTTACCTTGCCGGCCTCAAGCCGCCATACGTGATCAAGGCCGATGGCCTGGCNNTTCCTGGAAGGGGAAATCGCCTCCCTGTTCGCCCTGTGCGATGGGACCGCCAGCTTGGTCTTTGGCGGGGCCCAGGACCACAAGCGGGCCTTCGATGGCGATCTTGGGCCCAACACCGGCGGCATGGGCGCCTACGCACCGGCGCCGGTGCTGTCGGATCAGGTGGTCGCGGCGGCCAGGTCCGGGCTGATCGAGCCGGCGTTCGCCGGGATCTCGGCCGAGGGCGCTCCTTATCGTGGGGTGCTGTTCTGCGAGATGATGGTGACCCGCGATGGGCCCAAGCTGGTAGAGTTCAACGCCCGTTTCGGCGATCCCGAGTGCCAGGTCCTGATGATGCGCCTGCGAAGCGACATCGTGCCCTATCTCGTAGCCGCGGCGAACGGCGGTCTTGGAAATCTGCCGGCGCCGACGTGGAGCGCGGACGCCGTGATCTGCATCGTGTTCGCCGCCCAGGGCTATCCCGGAGACCCTCGGGGCGGCGCGGTGATTGTCGGCGCCGATAAGGATTTCGGCCCGGATGTGATGATTTTCCACGCTGGCACTGCGAGACGCGCCGATGGCGCCCTGATCGCGGCCGGCGGCCGGGTGCTGAACATCTGCGCGCGAGGTGCCAGCTTGCGCCAGGCGCGCGAACGCGCCTATGCGGCCATCGGGCAAATCGACCTGCCCGGCGGGTTCTATCGGCGCGACATCGGTTGGCGCGGACTAGGGCCGGAGGCGTCGGCCAAGGTCCAGGCGGTCTTTGCAAGGCGGCGCCCCGCTCGCTAACATCGCTGCCGACACGTCTCTCAGGGGAACGCCCGATGGCGCAGGAAGAGCCCGCCGCCGAACGCGCGCGCGAATCGATGAATACCGGGACCAAGGAGGTTGCCGAGAGCCACAGGTTCGACCAGGCTCGGCTGGCCCA
>PMOM01000174.1:0-1864 GCA_003161535.1 Caulobacteraceae bacterium
TCTTCCAGCACGAGCGCATCGCCCGGCGTCTGGGCATGTCGGACGCCCTGATCGGGGCCATCCATGAGGGGCCGGCGGCGGCCGCCTTCGACGAGGCGCAGCGCCAGGTGATGGCCTTCACCGACGACGTGGTGGCGAACGTGCGGGCCGGCGACGCGACGTTTCAGCCGCTCCTCGCCCGGCTGGGGCCCAAGGCGCTGCAGGAACTGACCATCACCGTCGGCTACTACATGCTGGTCTCGCGGTTTCTCGAAACCTTCGACGTCGATATCGAGGCGGGGGAAGAGACGAAGGTGACGGTGTCGGGCGATCGGAAGTGAGATTGCGGCCGCCTTGCGCCCCCTCCGTCACGCGGCGAGAAAGAGCCGCGCGCCACCTCCCCCGTAAGCGGACGGGGGAGGATTGTAGGCGCGTTATTCCTCCCCTGCGCCTCTTCGCGGGGGAGGTGGCGCGGCGCCCTCTCGCGCCGTGACGGAGGGGGCGCGGGCCCAGGCCCTCACCCCGCCGGACCGCCCTGCGTGTAACCCAGGTCGCGGTTGAGTTCGTCCAGGATGGCGGCGGCGGCGTCGGCGATGACCGTGCCGGGGGGGAAGATCAGGCGGGCGCCGGCGGCCTTCAGAGCCGCGAAATCACCGGTGGGTATGACGCCGCCGACGACGATCATGATGTCGGAACGCCCAAGCTTTTCGAGTTCGGCGCGCAGTTGCGGGATCAGGGTCAGGTGGCCCGCGGCCAGGGAGCTGGCGCCAACGACGTGCACATTCCTGTCGACGGCCTCCCGCGCCGTCTCGGCCGGGGTGGCGAAGAGGACGCCCACATCGACGGCGAAGCCGAGGTCGTCGAAGCCGGTGGCGATCACCTTCTGGCCCCGGTCGTGGCCGTCCTGGCCCATCTTGGCCACCAGTATGGTCGGGGCGCGGCCGTCGGCCTCGGCGAAGGCGGCGACCGCCTCGCGGGCCCGAGAGACCTTGGCCTGCGGACCCACGGCGGCGACGTAGACGCCGTGCACGACCTCGGCCCTGGCCTGGTGGCGGCCAAAGGCGCGCTCCATCGCCAGGCTCATTTCCCCCACCGTGGCCTTGGCGCGGGCCGCTTCCACGCACAGCTCCAGCAGGTTGGCCTTGCCCCGCGCGCCTGCCTCCAGCGCCGCGAGCGCGCGTTCCACCACCGACGGATCGCGCGCGGCTTTCAGGGCTTTCAGTTTTTCGAGCTGGCTGGCCAGGACGGCGGAGTTGTCCACCGTCAGGATGGGAATGTCGTCGTCGCCGTCGATGGCGTAGCGGTTGACGCCCACCAGGGTCTGGCGGCCGGCGTCGATGGCCCCTTGCGTGCGGGCGGCGGCTTCCTCGATGCGGCGCTTGGGCAGCCCTTCGCTGATCGCCTCGACCATGCCGCCCATGGCCTCGACCTCGGCGATGTGGCTCAGCGCCCGGGCGGCCAGATCGTGGGTCAGCCGCTCGACATAATAGCCGCCGCCCCAGGGATCGATGGTCCGGGTCAGGCCGCTTTCCACCCGCAGGAAGAGCTGGGTGTTGCGGGCGATGCGGGCGGAAAAATCGGTGGGCAGCGCCAGGGCTTCGTCGAGGGAATTGGTGTGCAGGCTCTGGGTCTGGCCGGCCACCGCCGCCATGGCCTCGACGGTGGTGCGGGCGACATTGTTGAACACGTCCCGCGCCGCCAGGCTCCAGCCGCTGGTCTGTGTGTGGGCGCGCAGGGAAAGCGACCGGGGATCGGCGGGATGAAAGTGATCGCGCATGAGCTTGGCCCACAACAGGCGGGCGGCGCGCTGCTTGGCCACTTCCATGAAGTAGTTCATGCCGGCGTTCCAGAAGAACGACAGTCGCGGCGCGAAGGCGTCGACGCT
>PMOM01000174.1:1952-9237 GCA_003161535.1 Caulobacteraceae bacterium
GGCGGATAGATGTAGGTGTTGCGGACCATGAACTCCTTGAGCACGTCGTTCTGGATGGTGCCGGCGAGAGCGGCGTGGGCGACGCCCTGCTCCTCGGCGGCGACGATGTAGAGAGCCAGGATCGGCGCCACCGCCCCGTTCATGGTCATCGAGACGCTCATCTTTTCCAGCGGGATGCCGGAGAAAAGCGTGCGCATGTCGAGGATGGAATCGATGGCGACGCCCGCCATGCCGACGTCACCCGTCACCCGGGGATGGTCGGAATCATAACCCCGGTGGGTGGCCAGATCGAAGGCCACCGACAGCCCCATCTGACCGGCGGCCAGGTTGCGCCGGTAAAAGGCGTTGGAGTCCTCGGCGGTGGAAAAGCCCGCGTACTGACGGATGGTCCACGGGTTGGTCAGATACATGGTCGGATAGGGGCCGCGCACAAAGGGCGCGAAGCCGGGATAGCCGCCGGTGAAGTCCAGGGTCGCGATGTCGCCGGGGCCGTAGGCGCTCTTGACCGCGATACCCTCGGCGGTGAGCCAGTCCTGCTGGGCGGCCGGCGCGGCGGGCGGGGGGGTGATCGGCTCCAGAGCCAGGGTCGCGAAGTCGGGAAAGCCGCTCATCGGATGAGATCCTCGAGCCACAGGGGCGTGAGCGGCGGGCAGCGGCTGTCGGGGCCGGGGAGGGTGGCGTCGCCAGGAGGCGCGCTGGGCGCCGGCGGGGGCGGCCGGCCGACAGCGTCTTCCTCTGCGTCGTGAAAATCCGTCACGCCGATGATCTTGATCCGGCCACCGACGAGATCGGCGCTTAGCGCCTCGCGCGACGCCGCCACTTCGCGGGCGATCAGGCCGTCGACCAGCGATTGGACCAAGCCCCCAGCCGCCTCGATGGCGGTGAAATTCTCCCAAGCGGCGCGCGCCAGGTCGGCGGTCAGGGCCTCGAAGGCCCACGCCCCGGCGGCGGGATCGGCCACGGCGCCCAGGTAGGCCTCCTGCATGAGGATGAGCTGGGTGTTGCGCGCCATGCGCAAGGCGAAAGGGTCGGGCGGCCCGATGGCGTCGGTGAAAGCGCCCAGGACAATGGCGTCCGCCCCGCCGACGGCGCCGGCGAAACCGGCGGCGGTCAGTCGAACCAGATTGGACCAGCGGTCGGCCCGGGTGAGCGTGCGCTCCGAGGACCGCGCCTCGATGCGCGCCAGACCGTCGACGCCGCAGGCGCTCGTCATCCGGCCCCACAGGATGCGCGCGGCGCGCAGGTTGGCGATGGAGGCGAGCGGGTCCTGGTCGACGACGAGGCCGACGACGATGCGCCCGAACGCCTCACGCATGGCAAGGCCGGCGGCGACCAAAGCCTTGGCGTAGGCCACGGCGGCGGCCAGGGCGAAGGCCAGTTCCCAGGCCGGGGCGCCGCCCGCTTCGTGGAGCACGCCGCCGCTGGCCAGGAACAGCGTGGCCTTGGGATAAGGCTCGGCCAAGCCCGCGCCGAGCGTGGCGCAGGCGTCCACATGCGCCTCAATGGGGCCCGGGCTGGCGCCGGCCGCGGCGAAGGCGGACAGGGGATCGAGGTGGAAGGCCAGGGGCGCGGACGGGGAGGCCTTGGCGGCGCTCGCCAGCCACCGCGCGCACGCAACGCCCAGGAAACCGGCGTCGAGGGCGACGGGGGCGACATCGATCATCACCCCATCGAGCAGGCGCGCCAGGTCGTCGGCCGAACTCACCGCGATGCCCGTCTCGCCACGTGGATCGATGCGCGCCAGCACGGAAGCCGCGCCGCCCGCCAGGGCCTCGAGTATCTGGGCGTTGGCGCCGGCCGGATCGCCATGCCGGACGATGGCGCGCACATCCCACGGCCGTTCACCGCCCCGCGCGGCCGGCTCGAAGGCCAGCGGCGCCGCCGCGCCGTCAGCGCTGTAGAGGGACTGGATGGCCAGGCCGTCCGGCGTCGCGCCGGCCAGGGTCTCGACGGCGGCGCCCTTGAGGGTCTTGGCCGCCAGCGACAGCCATTCCTCGCGCGTGGCGGCGGCGAAGCCGGCCGCGATGGGGATGACGGGCGTGTCCAAGCTAAGGCGTGTCCCTCGGTGGGCGCCCGTTGCACTCCACGAGGGTGGCGAGGTCAAGTGCGGTGGGGGTCTGGCGCGTGGCTCAGAGTCAGGTCGCGCCTTCCAGCGGCGCTGGGAGGTCCCGGCAGTCGGGCCGCCAGTTTAGCGCAGTGTCACCGTAATCCGGAATTTGGCCGATTTACGGAGGTGATGGAGAACACCCCTTGCGCAGGGGCGCCGACTCCCACACCACCTCTCCATGCCGAAGGTTGCGGCGACCAAGGTGGGGTGAAGTCCTGTTTTCCGACAGTTCGAAGAGGTTTGCGGCTCTTGTTGCGGCAGTCGCGGTCATGGGGTCGCCTGCGGCGGCGGACTCCGCGCAGGACGCGGCCGCGCGCAAGGCTGACCTAGATTTCCTGGTGGACCAGATCGCCGCCCACTACGCCTATTTGCCCGACCGTCATCTGGACCTTGCCAAGCTCAAGGCCATCTACGAGCCCAAAGCCGAGGCAGCGCCCACGCCGGGCGTATTCCTGCAGGTGATCGAACAGGCTGTGGGCGAGTTGCACGACCACCACGCCACCTTGGGCGCCAACAACGCCGCCTCGCCGCAACTCATCCCCACTGGAACCGAGCTTTGGGCGGAGATGCGGAACGGCCGGGCGTTCCTCACCGAGATCAGACCGGGCGGGGCTGCGGCCAAGGCGGGGCTGCACGCCGGCGACGAAGTTCTCGCCTTCGGCGAGGTCCCCGCTGCGAAGGCCGTTGCGCGCGCCGCGCCCAAAGCCCTGGCCGAGCCCGACTCAGAGGCCGACAACTTCACCCTGCGCACATTACTTGCAGGCACGCACGAGGGCGAGCGCGTGCTGAGCGTGCGGAGCCGAGATGGCCAAACGCGAGTGGTGCGCCTTGCGCCTTACACGCCGCCGCAGGTCCAGGACCTCGTCGCCTGGCGCTGGATCAGGCCGGGCGTAGGCTACATCCGCATTGAAAACAGCCTGGGTGATACTGACACCGTGAAAGCGTTCGATGCGGCTCTCGAACAGCTGAAGGGCGCCAAGGGCCTGATCCTCGACCTGCGCAACACGCCGAGCGGCGGCAGCACCGACGTCGGCGAGCCCATCCTCGGCCGCTTCATTTCCAAGACCTCGGCTTATCAGCGGGTGTTCGATCCAGGCCCAGGCAAAACCTATCCGAAGGACTCCTGGCTGAAGACCGCCGCTCCGCGCGCGCCGCAGGTGAAGGCGAGGCTCGTCGTCCTAGTTGACCATTGGACCGGAAGCATGGGCGAAGGCATGACCATTGGCTTCGACGCCCTGCACCGGGCCAAGATCGTTGGGACGAGCATGGCGGGCCTATGCGGTGGCACGGGCGAGTTCACCCTGCCGAAACTGAAGATCTCCGTACACTTTCCGATCGAACGGCTCTACCGGGTCAACGGCGAGCCACGCGAAACCTTCGCGCCGCCCTATCTTGTCGATCTCGCCCATGAGAGCGGAGACGATCTGATCTTGGCGCGGGGGCTTAAGGTGATGGAGGGCGAGATGCGTTCTCCCTCCACTAAGACTTCGGTGACACTGCACCAATCTTTCTGAACAAAAGTCGAAACTCTCCCCCCTCAAACCTCCAGCGAATACCCCGCTGACCGCACGGTGCGGATGGGGTCGCCTTCGCGGGCGGCGCCAAGGGCGCGGCGCAGGCGACCGATGTGGACGTCAACGGTGCGCGTCTCGACATAGATGTCCGAGCCCCAGACGGCGTCGAGCAATTGTTCGCGGGAGAACACCCGGCCGGGGTGGCGCATGAAGTGGTCGAGCAGGCGAAACTCGGTGGGGCCCAGATGCACCTCCTGGCCGTGGCGGTTGACCTTGTGGGCGACGCGATCGATGACGATGTCGCCCCGGCTCACCTGGTCCTCGGCGAGGCCCGGACGGATACGGCGCAGGACGGCGCGCACGCGGGCGCAAAGCTCGCTCATGGCGAAGGGTTTGACCACATAGTCGTCGGCCCCGGTGTCGAGGCCGCGGATGCGGTCGCTCTCCTCGGCGCGCGCGGTGAGCATGATGATCGGCAGGTTGCGCGTCGCCGGGCGCTGGCGAAGGCGGCGGCAGACCTCGATCCCCGAGACCGTGGGCAGCATCCAGTCGAGGATGACCAGATCGGGCTGCTTTTCGTCGATGAGGATCAGGGCCTCCTCGCCGTCGGCGCACAGGCCGACGCGAAAGCCTTCCTTGTCCAGATTGTACTGCAGGAGGGTGGCCAGGGAGTCTTCGTCCTCGACCACCAGGATGTGAGGGCGCGCCGCGCCTGGGGACCCGGCCGTCATGGCGTCAGGGCGTCCGACTTGGGCCTCTCGTCGGTCAGTTCCAAGCCAGTGATCTCATAGTGCAGGATTTCGGCGATGTTGGTGGCGTGGTCGCCGATCCGCTCGAGATTCTTGGCCACGAAGAGGAGGTGGGCGCAGGAGGCGATGGTGCGCGGATCGGCCATCATATAGGTCAGGAGTTCGCGGAAAATGGCGTCGTAGTGCTCGTCGATCTCGTGGTCGCCCGTCCACACGGCGATGGCCCGATCCACTTCCCGCGAGGCGAGGGCGTCGAGCACATCCTTCAGGCGCGTGCTGACCAGTTCGCCCATGCGCTCGATGGAGCTGGTCAGTGGGGTGAGCGGCTTGGACTGGGCGATGACCAGGGCGCGCTTGGCGATGTTCTTGGCGAGATCCCCGACCCGTTCGAGGTTCATGCTGACCTTCATCGCCGCCACCGTGCGGCGCAGATCGTCGGCCACCGGCTGGCGCAGGGCGATCAGGCGGATGGCCTTGCGTTCGATCTCCATTTCCAGGGCGTCGAGGCGCTCGTCGCGGGCGATGACGGCCTCGGCCAGGGCGACGTCGTGGCGGGCGATGGCGGCGATGGAATCGGCGACCTCGGCCTCGGCCAGGCCTCCCATGCGCGCCAGCTCGGCGGTGATGGCGTCGAGTTCTTCATCATAGGCTCTGACGGTGTGTTCCATGGCTCGGAAAGCTCGATTCGCTAAGTCCACTGGCTGAGAGTCTTGCGAGATGTTTGTGACAATGATGTGCGCCCCTAGCCAAAGCGGCCGGTGACGTAGTCGGAGGTCTTCTGCTCCTTGGGGTGCAGGAAAATCTGTTCGTGCGAGCCGCACTCGATCATCTCGCCNNCGGAAAGCTGGGAGAGCAGCTCCTCGATCTTGGCGGTGGAAATGGGATCGAGGGACGAGGTCGGCTCGTCGAGGAGGAGCACTTCGGGGCTCACCGCCAGGGTGCGGGCGATGCACAGCCGCTGCTGCTGGCCGCCAGAAAGGGCCAGGGCGCTTTGCTTGAGCTTGTCCTTGACCTCGTCCCACAGGGCCGCTTGTCGCAAGGCTCTTTCGACCCTGGCCGCCTGTTCGGCCTTGGAAAGCCGCTCATAGTGGCGAAGGGGAAAGGCGACGTTTTCGAAGATCGACATGTGGAAGGGCGTCGCCTTCTGGAAGACCATGCCGACCCGCGCCCGCAGACGGCCCAGCGGATAGGATTTGTCCAGAATGTCCTCGCCGTCCAGCAGCACTTCGCCGGTGGCCGACTGGCCTGGATAGAGGGCGTAGATGCGGTTCATCACCCGCAGGAGGGTGGATTTTCCGCAGCCGGACGGCCCGATGATGGCGGTGATGACGCGGGCGTCGAAATCCATGGTGACATTCTTCAGCGCGCGCAGTTTGCCGTAATAGAAATTGAGATCACGGATCTGGATTTTCGGCTCGGGAACGGCGACGGCCGGGACCGCCGCGTCCACTTCCTCCGCGATGTCGTCGGCGCCCAAGATGCTCATCGCGTTGATCTTTGCTTGAAGAGGAGGCGCGCGGCGATCCCTAGCAGAAGAACAAAGACGGTGACCACCAGGGCGCCGGCCCAGGCCAGGGACTGCCATCGGTCGTAGGGGCTGAGCGCGTACTGGAAGATGACCACCGGCACGTTGGCGAGCGGCGCCTTGGGGTCGGCGGACCAGTACTGATTGTTGAGGGCGGTGAAAAGCAGGGGGGCGGTCTCGCCGCTGATGCGGGCGATGCCCAGCAGAAGCCCGGTGATGATGCCGGCGCTGGCGGCGCGCATCAGCACCTTGCTGGTCACCCGCCAGTGAGGCAGGCCCAGGGCGAGGCCGGCTTCGCGCATGGGGGCGGGGACCAGGCGGAGGGCCTCGTCGCTGGTCCGCACGATGACCGGAAGCAGTATGATGGCCAGGGCCAGGGCGCCGGCGTAGCCCGAGAAGTGACCCTGGGGTCGCACCACCAGCTCATAGACGAACAGGCCGATGACGATGGAGGGCGCGCTGAGCAAGATGTCGTTGATGAAGCGGATGACGGCGCCGATGCGATTTCCCCGGGCGAACTCGGCCAGCCAGATCGCCGCCAGCACGCCCACCGGGGTGGCGAGCCCCACCGCCATGATGATCATCACGAAGCTGCCGTAGAAGGCGTTGAGCAGGCCGCCGTCTGAGCCGGGCGGCGGGGTCATCTGGGTGAAGAGTTGCGGCTTGAGGGCGGCGGCGCCCTTGATCACCGTGGTCCACAGGATCCAGACGAGCCAGAAGAGACCAAACAGAGTGGCCAGGGCCGAGAGGCACAGGGCCACGCCATTGGCGATCCTCCGCCGAAGGATGATGAGGTTCATGCCCGCTCGCCTTCCAGGCGTCCGATGCGGAGGAGCAGGATTTTCGCGCCGGCCAGGACGATGAAGGTGACGATGAACAGCAGGAACCCCAGGGCGATCAGGCTCGACAGATAGATCGGGGAGTCCGCTTCGGTGAACTCATTGGCGATGGCCGCGGCGATGGAATTGCCGGGCATCAGCAGGGACTTGGTGAAGTCGTGGGCGTTGCCCAGGACGAAGGTCACGGCCATGGTCTCGCCCAGGGCGCGGCCCAGCCCCAAAAAGATCGCCCCGACCACGGCGGTGCGCGTGTAGGGAAGGCTGACGCGGCCGACGGTCTCCCAGGTGGTCGCGCCCAGGGAGACGGCCGATTCGCGCAAGGCGTCGGGCACGGCCATGAACACATCGCGCATCACCGCGGTGATGAAGGGCAGGATCATGATGCCCAGGATGATGCCGGCGGTGAGCATGCCGATGCCGATGGGCGGTCCGGTGAACAGCGGCCCGATGATCGGCGAGGGACCCAGCTTGTCGTTCAGCCACGGCTC
The DNA here is from genome assembly GCA_003161535.1 of Caulobacteraceae bacterium. Lineage (GTDB taxonomy): Bacteria > Pseudomonadota > Alphaproteobacteria > Caulobacterales > Caulobacteraceae > Acaudatibacter. The sequence goes on from PMOM01000174.1 coordinate 9,175, forward strand.
GACGTGCAGCGACATGAACGGCACGAAGACGAAGAGGCCCCACATGCCGTAGATGATGCTCGG